>JBKBJB010000020.1:0-9402 GCA_046294055.1 Caldimicrobium sp. | reverse complement strand
AAATAGAAAAAACGATCCAAGTCATATTTAATCTATGAAAGGCATTAAGGAAAATAAATCTTTAATGGACAGAGCTCACATCGAGGTTGATTTTTTTTACAATAATTTTTTCCACAAACAACAAACAATGCATGATACTCTTTATAGAGGTTAACATCCCTTGAAAGATTACTATGAAAAAACTCCTGTAATTCATCATAACTTATCTCCTCATCAACGAGTCCATGACGATTTAATATTCTATGGGTATAAGCATCAACTACAAAGATAGGCTTATCTAAGGCGTAAAGAAGTATAGAATCAACTGTTTCCTTGCCAAGCCCTTTTATATGTAAAAGTTTTTCTCTAAGTCTCTCTAAATCCTCAGCTTTTAATTTTTCTATGTCTCCATTATATTCTTTTACAAAAAATTCTACAAAATTTTTCAATCTTTTAGCTTTTAGTTGATAAAACCCACAGGGTCTAATTAATTTTGCTAATTCTTCTTGAGAAATGGAATATAAAGCCTCAGGACTTAACAAATTATTTCTCTTTAAATTATCTATAGCCTTTTCAACATTTTTCCAATTAGTATTTTGTGTTAAAATTGCTCCAACACATACTTCAAAGGGGGTTTCTGCTGGCCACCAATTTTGTATTCCGAAAAACTCAACTAATGTGTTAAATATATCTTTAAGAATTTTATTCTTCATCTTCAAATCGCAAAATTTTGGTTCCTCTCAAAGTATCATACACTCTTAATCCTTGACTTATAATTTCTTCCCTTATTTTATCTGCTTTACTATAGTCTCCCTTTTTCTTCGCCTCATCCCTTTCCTTTGCCAATTCTAAAAATTCTTTATCTTCAACCAATTTAGGAAACTTTAAAACCTGAAAAACTTTATTAAATTTTCTTAAAACTTCAAAGGTCTTTTCTTTGTATCCTGCTGGAAATCCCTTTTCTGAGTATTTATAAAGTTCCTTTAAATAACTTAAAAGTTCTGAAAGAGCAAGAGGAGTATTTAAATCTTCTTTTAGAGCATTTAGATAGGCTTTTTCAAAATTTTCAAGTTTTTTCCAAAGTTCCTCTCTTTCTCCCTCAGGATAGAGCACCTCTTCTGCTAAAAAGATGTAGGCTAAATAGGTATCCACCTTTTCAAGAACTCTCTTAGCATCATCTAAAGCCTTAAAAGAAAAATTGAAGGGATTACTATAATGGGTCTGAAGCATATAAAATCTTAAAGCTCTTCCTTCATAATTTTTTTCTTTTATATCAGAAATGGGTATACGATTTTCTGCAGAAATTTTTTTTCCTTCTACAAGAGTTACATCAGTATGTACCCAATAATTAGCCAGCTCTTTTCCTGTAAGTGCTTTAGCTACAGCACGAGTATTTTCATGGTGGGGAAAAATAAGATCCTTTCCACTGGTAAAGAAATCAAAGTTTTCTCCTAAACATTTTAAAGCCATACAAGCACAATGAATGTGCCAAGTAGGCCTTATTCTCCCGATGGGTGTTTCAAGAAAATAGCCTGCCTTCATTTCTAAAATATGCACCCTCTTTAACAAGGCAAAATCAAAAGGCTCTTCTTTTTCGTATTCCTCGAGGTCTATAGTAGCCCCGGGCTTAAGACTTTTTAAATCAACCTTAGAAAGTTTACCATAATCAGGAAAGCGAGAAATATCAAAATAGAGGGCTGAATATTTTTCATAAGCTTTGTGCTGATTATAAAGTTTAAATGCCATCTCAACCATATCTTCCAAAGATTCGCTTACCTTAGGGTAAACATTGGCTCTCTCTATCTTTAAAAAGTCAAGATCTTCATAAAAAACTTTCTCTACCTCACTTGTTATTTCATATAAAGGCCTTCCTTCCTCTAAAGATTTTTTTATAGTCTTATCATCATAATCGGTTAGATTTACTACATGAAAGATTTTATAACCCTTTAGAGCAAGATATCTTTTTAAGATATCAGCTGTAAGCAATCGCCTATAGAGTCCAATATGAGGAGGAAGATTCAGCGTGGGTCCGCAGGTGTAAATCTTTATTAAAGGTGGTTCTTTTGGCACGAATGGTTCTTTTTTTTGGGAAAGGGTATTAAAAATGATAAGGTCCCTTTCTACTTCTTTCATTTCCACGGACCAAAGTGGTGTAGAAAGGTATCTTTCTCCATTATCAGGGAAAATTACCACTATAAGCCCTTCCTGAATTTCTTGAGCAAGCTTTAAAGCTCCAGCTAACGCCGCACCTGAACTCATTCCTACAAAAATTCCTTCCTTCTTTGCAAGCCATCTTGCCATTTCATAAGCTTCTTCATCATCTACATTGATTATCTTATAAAGCAGTTTTTTATCAAAAATTCCTGGAGAAAAGGACTCTTTCATGTTTTTTAGTCCTTGAATTTTATGTCCCGGATATGGCTCCACTCCAACAACTTTATATGGTAAATTTTTATCATGAGCGAATTTAGCCAGTCCCATAGCGGTTCCTGTAGTCCCTAAGCCACTAACTACAAAGCTAACTTTTCCCTCGGTTTGAGTCCATATTTCAGGAGCAGTTGTCCTATAGTGCATTTGCCAGTTTGCAGGGTTATTAAATTGATCAGTACAATAATATTTTTCTGGCTCAGCTCTTACTAAATCATAAACAAATTCTATGGCACCATCTGTTCCTTTTGAGGCAGGTGTAAGAACGATGTCAGCTCCATAAGCCTGCATGATTTTTCGCCTCTCAAGAGAAGCTGATTCAGGCATAGCAATAACACAACGATATCCCTTAGCAGCACAAACCATTGCTAAACCAATTCCCGTGTTACCACTTGAGGCTTCTATCACTATCTTATCTGGTGTAAGGAGGCCCTTTCTTTCTGCCTCTTCTATCATTGCCAAAGCAATTCTATCTTTCACTGAGCCTCCTGGATTTTGCCCCTCAAGTTTTCCCCATATTTCTACTGCCCCCTTGACTTTTATTTTATTTAGTTTAACAATAGGAGTGTTCCCTACCTTCTCGAGAATGTTATGAAAACGCATAATCGCACACCTCTTTTCTTTTTATCCTTATTCTATCTTATTTTTACTTTCTCTCAAGGATTTGCCTTTGTACCTCTTGAGCCTAATAAATTCATCTACTTTGAAAATCAATCTTATCAAATAAAAGAAGAAGAAACATTAGTTGACCTTGCCGTCAAATTTAATATAGGTTATACCCATTTAGTACTTGCCAACCCCGAGGTTGATCCTTGGATTCCTCCACCAGGTAAAGAAATAATACTTCCTTATCAAATCCTAATTCCTGAAGAATTTCTTCTAAAAGATAAAGCCTATATTCTCATTAATTTACCGGAAATGCGCCTTTATTATTTTCGCACTAATAGTTTTAAGGTCTACCCGATAGGCATAGGAGACGAAGGTAAACTACCACCACTTGGAAAATATATCATTACACGGAAACAGGAAAAACCTTTTTGGTATCCACCTCCATCCATTAGAGCTGAAGATCCAACATTACCTAAAGTTGTACCCCCTGGGCCTGATAATCCAATGGGTGATTATGCCCTCTATTTAAACAAAGGCCTATATGCCATTCACGGCACAAACAAACCAGAAAGTATTGGAAGAAGAACTACTCATGGATGCATTAGGCTCTATCCTGAGGATATTAAAACACTTTGGCAAATTGTTCCCCTAAATCTTCTTGTTTATATTATCTATGAACCTTTTAAAATTGCCCTAATGGAGGATAAAATCTATTTACAGGCCTTCCCTGATATAGAAACCTTAATCTCAAATCCCTTTATCTATATACTAAATAAACTTGATAAATTAACAGCTTCAAAAGGTATGACTTACCAAATAAATCTGCTTGTATTAGAGAAAATATTAGAAAAGCCCGACGGTTTGGTTCACGAAATAGGAAAATTAAAAAAATTGTCTTCTTATTTTAGAAACCCATAAAAAAGTTATTGCCTTTGGTTCTATAATTTCTACCAAACCTGCTTGTACTAAGGCTTTCAAAGCTTCTATATGAAGTTTATGCCCGGAGCAGCAAGCTTCTACCTCTGCTAAAAGGGTCATTCCTGTAGCAAATAGGTCGCCCATCAAATCCAAAACCTTGTGACGGACAAACTCATCAGGTGCTCTCAGACCCTCTGCGTTAAGCACCTTTTCTCCATCTATAATTATAGCATTAGAAAAACTTCCTCCCTTTAAAATTCCCTTTCTTTTTCTCTCTTGAAGGATATCTATAAAGCCAAAGGTCCGAGCAAAGCTAATTTCTTTTATATAGTTTATCGTTGAATAATTAAACTCATATTCCTGTTCTCCAATAACAGGATGATCAAATTTTATCTTTGCCTTTATCTTCAAGTTGGAGGATGGCAAAAACTTTATATTTCCTTTACCATTTTCCATCTCAAAAGGTTTCTTTAAATATAATTTCTTTTTGAGAGCTGGCAAAACTCTATATCCCTTCTCTTGAACCTTCCTTAATAGGAGACAGTTTGAGCCATCTAAAAGGGGTATTTCCCCACCATAAACTTTAATTAAACAATTATCAATGCCTAATCCATGTAAAAGAGACAAAAGATGCTCTATAAGTAAAATCTCATTCTTTCCATCAGAGATTAATACAACTCCATCCAAACCATAGACCTTATCCAAGGAAAGCTTTATTTGAGGAGAATAGGGCAGGTCTGCTCTCTCAAATACAATTCCACTGTTTTCTTCTAACGGGTACAATTCCACCCTTATCTCTTTTCCACTAAAAATCCCCTCCCCCTCAAAATGAATAACATCTCCTATTGTCCTTTGGTATTCCATAACCATGCTAATTATATGCAAATTTTATGCCTATATTCTTTTGCCAAATTCTTCTTATTAAAAAGGCTTATCTTCTTTTTAAAAAGTGTATATTTTAAAATACAGATGAAATTTTTTTGCCACAGGGGACGGGTGTTTAAGTAAAGTTATAAAGTTTAGTGCCCAAGAGAACCCTTTTAACTCTCCCTTTGAGTTTCTTTCCTAAAAGGGGTGTATTTTTGCTTTTAGATTGAATTGTTTCCTCGGTCGGTATCCATTCCTCTTCAGGGGAAAAGATAACAACTTCAGCGTGATTACCTTCCTTGAAAGAGGGCGGTTCTACTTTTAATACTTTACAGGGGTTTGTGATTAAATAACTTAATAGTTTTAAAGGTGTAAGAAGTTTTTCTCTTACTAAATTAAAACTTAACGGCAAAAGGAATTGAAGCCCAATCATTCCAAAACTTGCTAATTCAAATTCTACATTTTTTTCTAAAGGGCTGTGAGGAGCGTGATCGCTTGCAATTACCTCTATAAGACCTTCCTTTAAAGCCTCTTTTATAGCTTCTACATCTTTTGCAGTTCTTAATGGTGGATTTACTTTAGCGAGCGTATTATAATTATCTACTTCTTCTTCTGTGAAAGTAAAATAATGAGGACAAGTTTCAGCAGTAAAGGGAATGCCTTCTTCTTTTGCCCAGCGTAAAAATGGCAAATTTTCTTTTACAGAAAGATGAGCTAAGTGAACGGAAGTTTGAGTTTCCTTTGCTAACAGAAGATCTCTAACAACAGCAATAGTTTCACTTATGTTAGGAATGCCCTTTAACCCTAATTTAGCAGACATTTTTCCTTCATTTATTTGCCCACCAGAGCTTATCGTAGCATCTTCACAATGAGAAATTATAGGCAAATCAAAGCTTTTGGCATATAAAAGGGCACTTTTCATTAAAGCTGCATTTTGAACCCACTTCCCATCGTCTGATAAAGCAATAGCTCCTGCCTCTTTCAATCTCCCGAATTCTGTTAACTCTTTGCCTTCTAACCTTTTAGTTATAGCGGCTACGGGATAAACTTTTACCCAGCCCTTTTCTTTTGCTCTTTCTAATATATAGGTGGTTACTTCTGGAGAATCGTTAGGAGGTTTTGTATTAGCCATTGATGCTATTCTTAATACTCCACCGTAAAGAGCTTCTCTTGTTCCTGATTCAATATCTTCCTTCCATTCCTCTCCAGGCTCCCTTAAATGGGTATGTATATCAACCAATCCTGGAAAAAGAAAATGGTCTCTAACCTCGATGATTTCTACCTTTTCACTTAATTCAATTCGTGGAGCAATCCCTTTAATCCTACCCTCTTCTATATACAGATCCCCAATTAAATCAATACCTAAAGTTGGATCAATGATTCTTCCCCCTCTAAAAATAACCCTCATTATTTATTCTCCACTCAATAATCTCAATAAGATTGCCATCCTTACTGCCACTCCATTTTCAACTTGGTCTAAGATCACTTGAAAGGGATATCTTTCAAGTTCGTAACTTAGCTCAACTCCCCAGTTTATTGGTCCGGGGTGCATAAGTAATGCCTTTTCTTTAACTAATTCTAAAGAGGCTGCATTTAATCCAAAAGTTTTTGCATATTCAAGTAAAGATGAAATAAGGGCTTCACCGTGCCTCTCCTTCTGAATACGTAAAGCAATCACAACATCTGCATCCTTCAAAGCTTCTTCCAACTTATAACAGACCCTAAAGTAGCCAGGCTTAATTTCAAAAAATGACCTTTCTTTAGGATCCGGTAAAAGATGTGCTGGACCACTTACATAGACGGAAGAGCCCATTTTTTGAAAGGCTAAAATATCAGAATGAGCCACTCTACTGTGCTTTATATCTCCTATAATAGCTACTTTTAAACCAGAAAGTGTTCCGAGTTTTTCTCTGACTGTCAAAAGGTCTAAAAGAGCCTGAGTAGGATGTTCATGAATTCCATCACCTGCATTTACGATAGGAATAGGAAGCTCTTTAGCTAAAAAATGTGGTGTTCCTGATAAAGGATGTCTTATCACGAGAAGATTTATTCCTAAGGCATAAAGATTTTTTATTGTATCTAAAAGGCTTTCACCCTTTTCCAAGCTGCTTCCTTTTGCTGAAAAGCTCATCGTATCTGCACTTAAGACCTTACAAGCCCTCTCAAAGGAAAACTTGGTTCGTGTTGAAGGCTCATAAAAAAGAAGCAACACTGTTTTTCCTCGAAGGGTTGGCACCTTAGGAATAGGTCTTGTAAGAATTTCTTTTAAATTTTCCGCAAAATCAAGTAAGTCTTTTATTTCCTCAGAAGATAAACTATATATATCCAAAAGATCCCGCATCTCTATAGCCAAAGCTTCTCTTTAATATAGGCCACTATTTCATTAGGTTCCTCTAAAATTTTAAAAATTTCTACCTCTGTAGTGCTTATCTTCCCTGTGGGGATTAAAGTTTTTGTAAACCATGTATAAAGCGGTTTCCAAAAATTTTTGTCAACTAAAATAACGGGCACAGGCCGAATTTTTTTCGTTTGCACTAAGGTTAAAATCTCAAACATTTCATCCATAGTACCATAGCCACCAGGAAAAAATACAAAAGCTACTGAATATTTAGCTAACATAACCTTTCTAACAAAAAAATATCTAAACTCCAACCTAAGATTGGCATAGGGATTAGGTTCTTGTTCCATGGGCAATTTTATGTTTAAACCTACTGAATATCCGCCTCCTTCTGCAGCTCCTTTATTGGCAGCCTCCATAATACCAGGGCCACCTCCTGTGATCACAGAAAAACCTGCTTTCACGAGCAAACGCCCTAACTCTTCAGCTTTTTTATAATCAATGCTTTCTGGTTCTGCTCTGGCAGATCCAAAAATTGTAACCCCCGGATATATCTTTGGTAAAACTTCAAAACCCTCTACAAACTCCGCCATAATTTTAAAAAGTCTCCATGATTCCTTTGCCTGAAGGCCTTCCAAAACATATTGTTTCTCTTCTTCAAAAGGGATCTTTATCCTGCCTTTCTCAATCACCATATTTTTCTTTAAGCACCTCCAAAGATTTAGGCTCCCAATCCAAATGAAATAGAAAAAATTTCTCTCCTAAACTAAAAAGGTCCCTTTTTTCACCTTCGTTCAATTTATTTATTTCATCCTTAAATTCTTTAAGTTTATTTATTCTAACCATCTTTCTCAAAAGGTCAATCTGTTTTAAAGATAATGGTATATCCCCAGGATCCCTGCAATTGAAACACAAAAAACCTCCTCTACTAATAGAGAAATAGCTCACTTTCTTAGGGGTGATACCACAGCTAATACAACTTTCAAGATGAGGAGTTAGTCCACAAATTTGTAACCACTTAAACTCCCAAAAAAACTTATTAAGATATATATCTTCGCTCCCATCCACCTCTTTAAAAAATTCAATAATTACCTCAAAATCTTTAGCACCAAGAAATGGGGGGCTTGTATAATTTAATGTCTCTGTTATATAAGAAAGAAGGAAATACTTTTTTAGGTCTTTCCAAGGACTTTCTAATTGATAAAGTAGGTCAACTTTTTCTAAAATCAAATAATACCCCTTCCAAGGCTTCCTTAAATGAGCTCTCACATAAGTTAGCTCTTCTAAGAGATTTAAAAACCGTCTTTTTGATTTTTGAGCTCCTTTTGCTATTACTTTTATTTTACCCCGAGGTGTAAAAAGAGTTACTAAGGAATCAATTTCTTTTATCTTAACTTTATCTACGATAATACCCGAAATGGTAAATAACACACTTATAAATAAACTTTTATAAATTTAGATTCCTTTAACTCCTTAATCCATTTTTCAAGAAATTCCTTTGCTTTCTGTTGAAAAAGCTCTTCGTAAAGTTCTTTCTTTAACTCTTCAAAAGACGGTATACCCTCTTCTTTTTTTATTAATCTAATTATTTGATATTGCTCTTCCTTTTTAAAGGGCGCAAGCACCTCTCCTGGGTTCAACTTTTTGATTTCTTCTACGAGTGTCCTATCTAATTCACTTTCTTTAAAGGTCTCAGCAAAATATTGGATTCCTTCCAAGTTTTGTTGTGCTAACTCTTTAAAACTCTTCCCTTTTAAAACCATTTCATACATCTCATCTGCTTTTTTGCCATCCTTCACTAAAAGAACCTCTAACTTGTACTTTGGTATAGGATCATGTTTTTTTACATAGTCCTCATAGGCCTTTTTTATTTCACTCTCCGAAATAACTATCTTCTCCCTAAGTATTATCTGAATAAACTTTATTTTTCTTAATCTATCCCTTATTTTTTCCTTTTCTTCAGAAATTATATCTTGAGAAAGGTTTCCTAAGGTTTCTTTAATAAAGGTTTGAAGTTCTTCATCAGTTACTTTTATCCCATACTTTTTGGCTTCTATTCCAATTAAAGTATCCTCTATCCATTGATCTAATATCTCCTTTCTTAATTTATCTTTTAGTTTGTCTATTTCTTCAGCTGATAAACGCTTCCCTTCAAATTGTTTTAAATAATCCGCAACCATCTGATCTAATTCATAAAGGGTTAAAATCTCATCTCCTACCACTGCAACAATTTTATTGTGTAAGCCTGCAGGAAGATTTAAAGG
>JBKBJB010000001.1:0-28351 GCA_046294055.1 Caldimicrobium sp. | reverse complement strand
CGGGAAGAAAACATCAATTAAGGATGGTACTTGCAAAGAGAGGTTATCCTATAATTGGTGATAAAAAGTATGGATCAACTTTGGAAGTGTTGAAGGGAAAAGCTATTCTTTTACATTCTTTTTATCTCGGTTTTTATCATCCTTATACATATCAATGGATAGAAATTTGGGCTTTATTGCCTGAATATTTTCAAGTATCTATACCGACCTTAAAGTTAAAAGAGTTGGTTCATTCATGGAAAATAATAGAGAGCCCTAATTGATCCTTGACAAATGCGATTTTTAGAGTTTTTTAATAACTTATTACAATAAAAAAGGAGTAAAAAGATGTGTCAAGCAAAAATTTGGATTATTAATCAAGGAGAAGAAAAAGAGGTTGCTCGTGATATAACGCATTTAGAAGTTCATGGAGAGGAAATTATTTTAAAAAGTTTTTTTGAGCCGCCAAGAAGAATTAAAGGAAAACTAAAGGAAATCGATTTTTTAAAAGCAAAAGTTTTAATTGAAAGCGATGAAAATTAAGGATAGTGCTAAAGAAGAAATAGTTCTTTGTGTTAGATGTGCTTGGAGAGAATTTTGTACTAAAAAGTTTACTATGGATAATACCAAACCTATTAAATGCCCAGACTTTTCTTTAGATTATTCACTGATTAAAAAGGAGAAAGAAAGTGATAAGGAGAAAGATTAAAAAAAAGCTATACGAGGTGCTTAAAGAGTTATATGAAGGCTCGGAGGAAATAATCTTTGAGGTAGAAAAACCTAAACAAAAAAACTACGGAGATTATTCTACTAATCTTGCTTTAATATTAAGAGGAAAATTTAAAGAAGATGCAAAAGGCTTAGCTCAAAAGATAGTGCATAGACTTTCTTCAGACCCTCTTTTTACAAAAATGGAAATAGCTGGACCTGGTTTTATCAATTTTTATATTAATTCAATGATTTACTTAGAGAATTTAAGAAATATTCTTAGAGATGAAGAAAACTATGGGAATCTTGATTTAGGGAAAGGTACAAAAGTTATCATAGAGTTTGTTTCTGCTAATCCTACAGGTCCACTTCATATAGGACATGGCAGAGGTGCGGCTTATGGAGATGCTTTAGCAAGAATTTTTAAAAAAGCTGGTTATGAAGTTTTAAAAGAATATTATATAAATGATCGGGGCACACAAATGGATATTCTAGGTGCCTCGGTTTACTTAAGAGCTAAGGAAATTTCAGGAATTTCAGTAAATTTTCCAGAAGATTATTATCAAGGAGCTTATATCTATGACATAGCTAAAGAGGCTTTAAGATTATATCCTGATCTTTTAACGAAGGACGAGAATGAGGCCATAAATTTGTGCAGAGAATTAGCTATAGAAACCATTTTAAAAGGTATTAAAGAAGACCTTGAAAGATTTAGAGTTTATTTTGACAATTGGTATTCAGAAAAAAGCTTATATGATAGAGGATTAGTAAATGAATGTATAAATATGCTCAAGGAAAAAGATTTAATTTATGAAAAGGATGGAGCTTTATGGTTTAAATCTTCAATATTTGGTGATGAAAAAGATAGAGTAATCCACAAAGCAACAGGCGAATGGACCTATTTTGCAAGCGATATAAGTTATCATTATGAAAAATTTGTAAAAAGAGGATTCAATATAGCTGTCAATTTGTGGGGTGCCGATCATCACGGATATGTTGGTAGATTAAAGGGTGCTGTAAAAGCTTTAAACATAGATCCTAAAAATTTAAAAATAATATTAATTCAAATGGTAAACCTGATAGATGAGGGTAAAATTAAAAGTATGTCTACAAGAAAAGCAGAATATGTTGAATTGAGAGAATTAGTGAGGGAGGTAGGTGTAGATGCTGTGAGATTTATTTTTCTCACAAGAAGCGCTGATTCTCCCTTAGATTTTGATGTAGAATTAGCTAAAAAACAGACACAGGAAAATCCGGTCTATTATGTCCAATATGCTCATGCAAGAATTTGCTCAATTTTTGAAAAAGCGCAATTAAAAGGATTAGATTTGCATAAAATTTATGAGGCAAATTTATCCTTATTAAAAGAAAAAGAAGAATTGGAGATACTAAAAAAACTTTCAGAGTTTTCTGATGAAGTTGAAATGGCAATTAATCAACTTGCGCCTTATAAAATTGCTTATTATCTATTAGATCTTGCTGCTTTATTTCATGAATATTATAATAAATTTAAGATAATAACAGAGGATGAATCTTTAAGTTTGGCAAGGCTATCTCTTGCTAAGGGATGTCAAATCCTTTTAAAGGAAGGCTTGAATTTATTAGGCATAGAAAGCCCAAATAAAATGTAGGAGGATTATATGGATAAGAAAAAATTTAAGTTTGAATTAAGCTTTTTAGGTATATTATTTGTAATTCTATTTACACTTTGTCTATTAGTATGGACTTTTATATTAGGTGTTTGGATAGGTACAAAGATAGGTGGGAAACCTCAAAGTGAAGAAGTGGCTTTAGAAAGTAAAAAAGAATTAGTAGTGGCACCTTCTTTGTTTCAAAAGCAAACTGTAGAAACTAATGCTACTCGTAATAATGAAACAACTTATGGTACCCCTTTACCCCCACAAGAACCCCAAAGTGCTCTTAAAGAAGAAAAAACATCCCAACCTCAAGAACAAAAGGAAATGAAGCAAACACAGGTAAGTCCAATGGAAACACCAAAACCAAAAAAAGAAGAGAAAACAAAAGTTAAAAAAGAGCTATCTCAAAAAGAACAAGTTAAAAAAGAAGTTCCAAAGTATAAGAAAAGAGAAGTAGCTCAAATTGCTTCTAAGGTTAAAAGTGAAGCCACCACTGGTTTAATTACAGGTTCAAGTTTTTATACCCTTCAAGTAGGAGCCTTTTCTCAAAAAGAAAAAGCAGATGAGATAAAAAGTAAGGCAGAGAAAATTGGATATATAGCTCAGGTAAAAGAAGTCAGCCAAGAAGGTAAACATTTATATAAAGTATTTGTAGGAAAATTTACTAAACGTGAAGAAGCTGAACAGGCCATAGCCTCTGTTAAAAGTAAACTCGGAGTGGAGAAGCCTTTTATAGTAGAAGTAAAATAGTTTATTGAGGAGAGGCTTGCAAATAAGAAAAGCTAAATTATCTGATGTAAAATATATATATAAACTGATTTTACATTTTTCTAAAAAGGGGGATGTTATTCCTCGGCCTTTATCTGAATTATATGAAAAGGTTAGGGAATTTTTTGTGGCTGAAGAGAAAGATTTAATAATCGGAGCGTGTTCTTTGCATATTTTATGGGAAGATCTTGCTGAGATAAGATCTTTAGTTGTAAATGAAGAAAATCAAGGAAAAGGAATAGGAAAAAAGCTTGTAGAAGCTGCAATAAGTGATGCAAGAGACCTTGGGATTCCAAAAGTATTTGTATTAACCACTAATCCTGATTTTTTTAAAAAATTAGGATTTAAAGAGGTCTCTAAACAGGAGCTACCACAAAAAGTTTGGGCAGATTGTATAAAATGTTCAAAATTTCCGGACTGTGACGAAATACCCTTAATAAAAGAATTAGATTAATTTAATGTTTTTGTGAAAAAACGTACAAGACTTGACAATATAAATTAAGTGGTAAAATGAAATATAAAAGAGAAAAATATATAATTAAATAAATAAAGGAGGTAAGGGTATGCCAACGGTTGAGTACAAAGGAAAAGTATTTGAACTTGATGAGGATGGGTTTCTTTTAGGTGGTTTAGATGCTTGGTGTATTGAATGGGTTCAATATGTGAAGGAACAAGAGGGTATACAAGAACTTACTGAAGAGCATTGGAAGATTATTAATGTCTTACAGGATTATTACAAGAAAAACGGTGTTGCCCCTATGGTTAGAATTCTCTCTAAAGTTACAGGTTTCCCCTTGAAAAAGATTTATGAACTATTTCCTTCTGGTCCTGGGAAAGGTGCCTGTAAGATGGCAGGACTTCCTAAACCTACAGGTTGTGTGTAAACCATAACAATGTTAATAGGGCACGCCTTGGCGTGCTCTATTTAATTTTTTTTAGATGTTTTCTTACTTTAAGTTATTACTTATATTTATATTATATCTTTTTTACACATCAAACATTTATTCTCAAGATAAGATAGACTTAAACAAAGCAAATTTGGATCAGTTGAAAGCTCTCCCTGGAATTGGAGAAGTTACTGCAAAAGCTATAATAGAATTGAGAGAAAAAAAAGGTGGCTTTAAGTCAATTGAGGAATTAAAGGAAGTTAAGGGAATTGGGGAGAAAAAATTAGAAGTGCTTAAGAATTATTTGATAATAGGTGGTGAAACTAAAGATTCTACATTAACAAGGTCTGCAACTAATGCCACAGAAGAAATTGAGGAGTTGAAGAAAGGAAAAATTTATATGTATAAAGATGATAAGGGAATTCTTCATTATACTCAATTTCCAGAAACAGTGCCTGAAAAATACAGAAAATCTTTAAAACCGATTTTTTAAAAATTCATGCTAAAAGTTATTCTCCTTGATGCTGAAGGTACCTTTTTGCAATTTAAACCCTCTTTGGGTGAAATTTATAAAAACCTTTGGAATGAATATGGTGTAGTGATAAATGAAAAGGAAATTGCGAAAAGATTTAGAGAGGAATTTAAACAAGTCTTTCAAAAAGAATTGGGAGGTGTGAATTTAACAAGTGAAAAATGTAAAGTAGGATGGAAAAAAGTTTTTTTAAAAGTTTTTAAAGAGTATAGTGAAGCCTCTTTTTTTGAAGAAGTTTTTATTAGAGCTTATCAGTTCTTTGCTAAGCCCGATTGTGTAGAAATAGTTCCAAGGTTTAATGAATTTGTAAAAGAGGCAAAGGAGCATAACTTTCGGCTTGGAGTTATTAGTAATTGGGATTGTAGGTTATATTCTGTTTTAGAAGGACATAATCTTCTTAAAGTATTTGACGCTATTTTTATTGGCTGCGAGATAGGTTTTTTAAAACCAAGATTAGAAATATTTGAAAGTGCTCTCAATTTCTTTAAGGTCCAACCCAAGGAAGTATTAATGATAGGAGATTCCTGGGAAGATGATATAGAACCTGCTAAGAAATTAGGGTTCAAATATTTTCACATCAAAGATGAATTTCCCTCTTTTGAGCATCTCCACAATTTAATTTGATCTATGAGCTTTTTTCAGTTTTTCTATAAAGAGAGCTAATAGATAATAAAATTTTAATTAGGTGTCTTCTTTTATCTTTTTTTGGCAAAAATTATATCCACTTTTCTATAAATTTCTGTTGTCATTAAGGGGGTTTTACTCATTAAATGCCCTTCTAAGTAAAAGGAACCATAAGGAGGAGCTACAAATTTTATACTTCCTGTAATAAGCTTGATAAATTCAATTAACAATTCTTCTCCAGTAATATTTTTTGAAGAGAAGCATGAGCACTTAAAGGACAAATGGTCAATTCTTAGAATAAGGGAACTTTTTTGCTAATCGCAATTGGTAATTCTATGATGGTTAATTAAGCTCTCACATAGCGAAAACCTTCTTCTTGCCATTCTACTAAAGCTAAAATTCCAGCGCTCACTGTGTGAACTTCTTTTGGTATCTTTTCAACGGGTATATTAAAGGCTTTTAAAGCATTTTCACAGAAGTATATTTTAATACCAAATTTTAATACTTCTTTAAATAGGTCGGCAAAGGTTGAAAATTTTTCAATCACGGTGACTCCTTCAAAATTCACTAAGATTATAATCTCAAAAGGTTTATCCCCCATAGCTAAAGCAAAATTTCTTGCTTGTTTTAATGCAGCTTCAAATCTTTCTGATTCTGGTACATGTAAAAGTAACTTTAATTTCTTCATACCATCCCCTCTTCAAACTCTTCTTTTAAAGATCTACTTAATAGTCTTTCTATTGATTTTTCAGGCCTTTCTTTATTATACAAAACATTATATACTTCTTCACAAATTGGCAAAGGAATATTTAATTCTTCACTTAAAGCTTTTATAGTAGCAACTGTTTTTACCCCCTCTGCTACTTGTTTCAATTCTTTTAGGATACTATCTAAATCCTCCCCCTTTGCTATTTTTAGACCCACTTGATAATTTCTTGATAAGAAGCCTGTACAAGTTAAGACTAAATCTCCCAATCCAGCTAATCCGTAAAATGTTTCTTTTTTTCCTCCAAGGCGTGTCCCAATTCTAATCATCTCAACTAAACCGCGAGTAATAAGACCTGCTCTTGCATTAAGACCTAAGGCTAATCCATCGCATATACCTGAGGCTATGGCAATGACATTTTTTAACGCTCCTGCCAATTCAACACCAATAGGGTCATAACTTCTATAAACTCTAAAATATTTCCAAGCAAGCATTTCTTGAATTTTTAAAATTTCCTTTCCTTCTTGTCCTGCTAATACAACGGCTGTAGGCAACCCCTTTGCAACCTCAAGGGCAAAAGAAGGGCCTCCTAATACAAAATATGACTTTTTCTTCCCTAAAGCCTCCTGTAAAAGAATTAATGGGCTTTTTCTACTTTCAAGGTCTAAGCCTTTTATCCCGGAGATATGAATTGATATCCCATTGAGGAAAGAATAATAGTTTTTTAGAGTTAATTCTACGGCATGAGAGGGAATTGCCCAAATAACCAAAAAAGCATTTTTTAGAGCTTCTTCAGGGGAGGTAGAGGCTCTTAGCAAGTGGGGAAGTTTAATTTTTGGTAAATAAAAGGGATTTTCCTTTTCCTTTTCAATAGCAGAAGCAACTTCTTCTCGTCTAACTAAGAGATAGACCTGGTAACCCTTCTCTGCAAGAACTTTTCCTAAGGCGGTTCCCCAGGAACCACCTCCTATAATGGCTATCTTAAACATACTCCTTTATTTATAGCCTATTTACCAACTTGTCAAGTAATAAACCTATAAGGTGTTTAAAATGTAAATCACACTGCTTCACTTTTGTCTATCAATAGCTTGGAGGAATTTGTGCATTACCCTTAATTGTGAAAAATAGTATTTTTGATTGTAATATCGGAAAAGGTAAATTATAAATTTTTTCATAATCAGACAAAATGAGAGGTAGGAGGCATGCCAAAAGTCCTTTTTTTACCCTATGAAGTAGAAGAAGAAATTTTACCTGAAGAGAGTGTGCTTGAGCTGGCTATGCGTTTAGGAATTCATATTAACGCAAGTTGTGGTGGAATAGGTGCTTGTAATAAATGTAAGGTTTTAGTTGAAAAGGGGGACTTTAAAGGCGAAAAGATTGATGGAAATTATTACAAAGCCTGCACTCTTTATCCCAGAAGTGATTTAATTATACGAATTCCTGTAGAAAGTCATTACGATAGAAAGGCTCTTTTAAGAAAGATTAAAGCTAAAGCCATTGAGAGAACTGAAGAATTATCACTTTCTCCTCTTTTAAAAAAGATTTTTTTAGTTCTTCCGCCACCCACAATAGAAGATAATACTCCAGATTTGGAGAGGCTTTTAAGTGAGCTCAAGACCAAAGGAATTGAAAAAACAATTTTTCTTAATCATCTTCTTAAAAAATTGCCATATTTGTTAAGAGAAAAGAATTTTCAAGTGACTCTTAGTATTTTCGAAGACCCCTTTTACCAGGTGTCATTTATAACAGAAATTGAGACTGGGGATACCACTAAAAGTGCTTTAGCTGTTGCTATAGACCTTGGAACAACTACCTTACAGCTTGAATTAATAGATCTAAATACAGGAGAAACTTTAGCAAAAACCTCTGATTATAACCCTCAGATAAGTTATGGAGAAGATGTTATAAGTAGGATTGAATTTGCCAAGAAAAAGGAGGGTTTAAAATTACTCTCCCAAAGGGTTAAAGAAAAAATTGACATATTAATTGATGAACTACTTCGCACTGCTAAAAGAAATCTTGAAGAAATAGTTTTAGTTAGCATAGCAGGAAATACTGTTATGACCCATCTTTTTTTGGAACTTGAACCTAAATTTCTAAGAGAATATCCCTATGTGCCTGTAGCAAAAAATTATCCTTTTTTCTTAGCCAAAGATTTGGGAATGGCACTGCAAGAGGGTGTGCCTATAATATTTTCTCCTTCAGTAGCAAGCTATGTAGGTGGGGATATAACAGCAGGAGTCTTAGCTTCTCTTATGGCTAAAGAAGATCCTTTAACTTTATTTATAGATTTGGGAACTAACGGAGAAATTGTTATAGGTAATAAAGATTTTCTAATGACTGCCGCCTGTTCAGCTGGCCCTGCTTTCGAGGGAGGTGGAATTAAATGTGGTATGAGAGCTACAAGTGGGGCTATAGAAGGGATTAATATAGATCCGCATACCTTTGAACCTATGATTATAACGATAGGTAAAACTAAACCTAAAGGAATCTGCGGCTCGGGCATTATTTCTCTTTTGGCCAATCTATTTAAATTAGGATTAGTTGACAAAGCTGGTAAATATAGAAGAGATCTTGAGCATCCTCGAATAAGAAAAGGAGAAAATGGGTACGAGTATGTATTAGTTTTTAAAGAGGAGTCAGCAACAGGTGAAGATATAGTATTTACAGAAGAGGATATAGAGAACTTGATTAGAGCAAAGGGAGCTATGTATGCAGGGTATCAGATATTAATTGAATCTATAGGCTTATCTATGCAAGATATAGAAAGGGTCTTTTTAGCAGGTACCTTTGGGAGTTACATAGACCTGGAAGATGCTATAACTATAGGTTTACTGCCAGACCTTCCAAGAGATCGGTTTTATTTTTTAGGAAATACCAGTTTACAAGGAGCAAAAAAGATGCTATTATATACATTAAAGAGAGCCGAACTTTATAGAATAACTCAGATGATGACACATATAGAGCTTTCAAACCATCCTAAATATATGGATTATTACATGGCAGCCCTTTTTTTACCTCATACTGACGAAAGACTATTCCCAACAGTTAAGAAGTTGGAATGATCCATAAAGAAGGAAGACCGTATATTTTATCCTTTCTTCTTGCCTCTGGAATAGCTTATTTTTTAGGACGAACTAAGTGGTGTTTAGGCCTTTTGGGCTTATCATTAGCCAGTGCTTATTTTTTCCGCAATCCCAAGAGAGAACCCCTTTATAATCCTGAATATGTGATTTCCCCTGCAGATGGAAAAATTGTGCTCTGTCAAGTAGAAAATAGACCTGGGTGGTACGAAGGTCCACTTTATAGAGTGGGGATTTTTATGCGACTATGGGATGTCCATCTTAATCGAGCTCCTGTTACGGGTAAAGTTTTAAAAATCGTTCATCTAAAGGGTAATAAAAATCCTGTATTTAAAGAAAATGCTTTTGAAAAAAATGAAAAAATAATTTATTTAATTGAAAGAGAAGATGGTGTGCCTTTTTGGGTAGTTCAGATTGCAGGAACTGTTGCAAGAAGAATAAAAAATTTTGTTTTTCCTGGTGATAATGTTGTAGCTGGTGACCTAATAGGTATAATAAAATTTAGTTCTCGGGTAGAATTACTTTTTCCTTATGAAAATTCTGAAATCTTTGTGAAACAGGGACAAAAGGTCTTTGCAGGAGAAACAATTTTAGCCAAGCTACCCCTAAAGAAATAACATCAAATATCAAAGCTTTAAAGAAATTAGGATTAACGCTTTGTCAAATTTCTATTTACTTATAATTAGGCTCCTTTTTATTTTTAAAAAAACAGGGACAAGAGCGATAAAAAATTTTTGAATAAATATAAAAATTAGATTTATGCTGTACTTTAGCCCAGGCTATAGTTTTGCATTACTCAGACTATTTTAGAAAGTCTGTAAATTTGACAAATATTTAAGGTTAGGTTATAATTTTTTTTAAAATTTACTTATTTTGTAGGTTTTTTTAAAACTTTATAGGAGGGTTGAAATGAGTAGAGCGGAAAGACTTTTGAATATTGGCTTTGGAAATTTTGTAGTAGTTGATAGAGTGATTGCAATTGTTAATCCTAATTCAGCACCTATGAAGAGACTTAAAGAAGAAGCAAAAGAGACAAAAAGGCTTATTGACGCTACCCAAGGTAGAAAAACTCGCTCAATCATTATTACCGATAGTAATCATGTTATTCTATCAGCTATTCAGGCTGAAACTATAGCTCAAAGATTTTCTTCTGATATTATAAAAATAAAAGAAGAGGGAGAGTAGAAGCTTGAATAGGCTAATTTTGATTGTTTCAGGCCCCTCTGGAGTAGGTAAGAGTACTCTCTTAAAGGAGCTTCCTAAGGAAGAGTTTTATTTTTCTATTTCTTATACTACTCGTTCACCTCGTCAAGGGGAGGTATATGGTATAGACTATTATTTTGTAGATAAAGAGACCTTTTTAAAAATGCTTAAGGCAGGGGAGTTTTTAGAATGGATTGAGGTTCATGGAAGTTTTTATGGCACTTCAACCAAAGAGGTTGAAAAAGCCTTTTCTCAAGGCAAACATTTGGTGTTAGATGTGGAAGTAATAGGGGCTAGTGCTCTTAAGAAAAAATTTGGACCTTCTGCTCTTTCTATCTTTATTCTTCCCCCCAATCTTAAAATCTTAGAAGAGCGGTTAAAGAAAAGAGGAGCAGAAGGTGAAGAAAAGATCAAGGAAAGATTAATGAGAGCAAAATTAGAAATCTCATTTGCCCCTCTTTTTGATTATGTGATCATAAATGATTCTCTTGATGAGGCAAAAAATAATTTTTTATCTATAATAAAAGCAGAACTTTGTCGCCCTTGGCGTATAAACTGGTTTAATGAGTAAGGTAATATGGGGTATTAATCCCGTATTAGAGGTTTTAAAAACCCAGCCCCAACTTATAGAGGAAATTATCTTTGAGAAAAAAACTCTTTCAGGGAAAAAATTCCAAATTTTAGAAAAGGCTAAAAAATTAAATATTCCTGTAAAAATTTACACTAAGGAACCCTTTTGTCCTCCAAAAGTTTCCAAAGAAGCAAATACACAGGGAATAGTAGCCTATCTGAAAGAGTTTTATTACGCCTCTTTAGAGGAAATAGAAGAGAATTGGCTAAAAAAACAAGAATTACCTTTAGTTGTTGCCTTGGACGAAGTTATGGATCCGCAAAATGTTGGAAGTATATTGAGAGTTTCTGATGCCCTGGGTGCACATGGATTAATTTTACAAAAACATAGAGCCTGTGACATTACTCCTACAGTTATAAAGGTTTCTTCAGGATCTGCTTTTCATTTGCCCATAGTGCAAGTAAAAAATCTTAAAGAGGCGATAAAATTTTTTTCTAAAAAAGGCTTGTGGATAATTGGGCTCTCTCATAAAGCAGAAAAGCCGATCTTTGAAATTGACCTTAAAGTGCCTCTTCTTATTATAGCAGGTAATGAGGCCAAAGGAATTAGACCTTCAATTTTAGAAAAATGCGATTTTTTAGTTAAAATCCCTATGGTCGGAAAAATTGAAAGTTTAAATGTAGCTCAAGCTACAGCTATCGCTCTTTATGAAGTTTTAAGACAACGCATAAAAAATTATTAGTTGTAGGTACACCTACTAACAAGAATTACTCTTTCAACCATCACATAAATAGAAGGCAAGAATTTTTTCTTCTACTTCTTTACTAAAGCTCTTTGTTTCCGAAGGTTTATAAGATAGTAGTTCAGAAAAAGTTGGTATTATTTCTGATTTTCCTTTTTTAATTCTCAACGGATAGACTTCAATGAGATGAAAGTCTTCCCCATTTGTTAATATAGCAAAATTTGGAGAGGGATTAAAAAAGAGACGAGCTATTGCTACAAGAGGGCGTTCTAAATGACCAAGACTTCTTTTACTTGGATGATAATCAAGAATAAGTAAACATTTTTCTTGATAAATAATAATTAAAGGTAGAGAAAAGGAAAAGGAAAGTTCATTCCAAGTAAATTGGTATTTTTGTTGTAGGATTATGGTATTTTCTGGATAGCTTTTTTGTAAAAAAAGATTTTTTAAAAAAGTTATACTTTCTTCAGAAATCTGGCTTCTGCTATCTTCCATAATTGTTCCATATCCTCTTTGGAAAGACCGGCACCAAGCGCTATTTTAGTAGCAAGATCTGAACTTAACAGGTCCGAAGGGCTGTGGGCATCGGAATTAATTATTAGTGGTGCTCCATATTTAAGAGCTAATCTTACTATGTGTCCATTAGTGAAACAATGCCCTTTTCTACCTGAAATTTCAAGGAAGATGTTTTTTTCTGCGGCAAGTTTTACTTCATCTTCTTTTATAAGTCCCGGGTGAGCTAATATATCCGCACCTCCCAAGATTGCAGCAAGATTTGTGCCTTCCTCTACTGGCTCAACGATAGTTTCTCCATGAACCACTACAATTTCTGCACCTTTTTTTCTTGCTTTAGCTATCAATTCAGAAATAAGCTTGGGTTGAACATGGGTAATCTCTATACCAGGAATTAAGCGCGGTGTTAAGTCTCTATAAGCAGTGCAAATTTTAGTTAAGTTATCTAAAATGAATTCATAATTAGAAAAATCAGCGTGATCGGTAATAGCAATTGCTTTATAATTAAGAACCTTTACTCTTTGCCAAATTTCTGCAGGAATTAACTCTCCATCACTAAAGACTGAATGACAATGAAAATCAAACACGAAAACCTCTACATTTTATATTTGAAGTGTTTGGGATCTAAATCTTGTAGGATATCTTTAAGTTTTTCCTTTTCTTCTTCAGTAGTACCAATAATCTCTTCTTGGGTTTTTTGGAGGAGGGATTCTGTAAAGGTTTGACTTTTTTGCATGACCTCTTCTGCTATAAATATTTCTGCTCCAGTTCTCAAAGCCATAGCAACAGCATCACTTGGCCTTGCATCAATATCTACTAATTCTCCTTGCATATCAAGAGTAATGACAGCATAGTATGTATTATCCCTTAAATCTACAATTTCTATCTTTGGTATGCGTATCCCTAAGAAATCTAAAATATTTTTCATAAGGTCGTGGGTAAGCGGTCTGGGGAAATGTATATTTTCTAATTTTGAAGCAATGGAAGTAGCTTCTAATATTCCAATCCATATAGGTAAAATCCTTGACCCATTCACTTCCTTTAGAAGCATTACAGGACTATTAGAAACCGGGTCAATTGCTATCCCATGTACAAATACTTTTACTTTCATACCCATCTCCACCCCATTTGATGTATTATTATTTATTATATTAAGAACTTTTTTATCAAAAGTCAAGATTAAACATTCGTTTTGGGAGTGCGCAATTTAAATGGTCGTGCAATTTAAATGGTATTATTAAAATAATAATTGAATTTTTTACTTTTAAGAAAAAGTTTCACAAGATTGAGAAAAAAACTTTTAAATATTAAATTTTTTTATTACAAAGGGCTGTACTCCCAAATTCCGACAATCTTAAAATTTATAAATTGTTTTAAATATAAAAGGAAATATTTATAAAAAATTTTTATTTGACAATATAATTTTGTAAATTTATATTTATATAGTAAAACCTTGGTATAGGAGGTAGAGTATGTTTAATTTAATTACAAGGAGAAATTTTTTAGGAGGTTTAGGAGTATTGACCATAGGCGCTCTTTTTTCAGATTTCGTTAAGACAGGTGAAGCTAAAATTAAAAAGACTGATCTCTGGCCCTATGTAAAAATTGATCCCAAGAAGGTTGGTGAAATTACTTATAATGCTTGGTTTGAGGTTTTCTGTGCCCAATCTACTGCCACAGGTATAATGGAGATATTAGCTAAAAAAATTGGAGAGCCTTGGGCTTCATTTCCTATTCATGCTCTTAAATTTGGAATGGGTGGGATGTTAGGATGGGGTCTTACCTGTGGTAGTATTGTAACAGGATCCTTAGTTATGGGGCTTGTTTTGCCTAAAGAGGTAGTAAATGATATGATACTTGACCTTGTGGAGTGGTATACCGAGACCAATCTGCCAGTGTTTGTACCTGACAAACCAAAGACTGTAAAAGATTTGCCACGTACTGTATCTAACAGCCCTTTATGCCATCTTTCAGTTGGTAAGTGGATGAAAACAGCTAATCGTAGTTTTAACAGCCTTGAGAGAAAAGATAGGTGTGCAAGGGTTGCTGCAAGTGTGGCTTATAGAACTGTGGAACTTTTGAATGCCTGGAAGGATGGAAAGTACAAACCGACTCACACCTGGCATGGACCTTCTGCAGTTGGTATCCCTGCTCAGCAAAATTGCACCGAATGTCATGGAACCAATATTCCTACTGCTCCTTAATCTTAATCTATAAACAAGTTAATTAAGAATTATGTGGAGGAGAGCTTTTTAAATAGAGCTCTTCTCCAAGTACTTTAATAATGTAGGTGCCATATATTAAATTTTTGGTAGAGGGTAGCTATAAAGAATTTTTTATTTGCCTATATCTCCTAAAAAAGTAAGAAAATTGACGTTAAAGATAACTAAAGACGAAAAAACTGTCATTGGCAAAGCTTTAAGGCTATTTATAATTTGATTGTATATAATATGCGACAAGCTCAGTATCCCTATGCTGAGGCAGATGGGGTTGCTGCGACTACCAGAGGTATTTATAAAGGTACTCTTAGCATCTTTACTTTTTGTACTTGATATTTATAATAATATTAATGCCCTTTATAGCCTTTGATTGTGAGGGTCCTCTTACTTTAAATGATAACGCCTTCGAATTTACAGCTCATATTATTCCTAAAGGGAATTTCTTTTTTACTCAAATATCACGCTTTGATGATTATTTAGCGGATATAAAGAAAAAGCCGGGCTATAAAGCAGGGGATACTTTAAAGCTAATTTTGCCTTTTTTAAAGCTTTTTGGTGCAACAAATAAACTTTTAGAAGAATTTTCAGAAAAAACATTGATTTTTTTACCCCAAGTAGAAGAGGTACTTCCAAGTTTACAGAGATTTTTACCTACATTTATCATTAGCACCAGCTACAGACCCTATCTTTGGGCGTTAGCAAAGAGATTAGGATTCCCTATGGAATTTATATTTTGTACAGAGGTTGATTTTGATAAGGTAAAGTTAAGTGTTGAAGAAATGAAACTTTTAGAGAAATTATATAATGAAATCATGAATTATCCTTTGATAGAGTTGCCAAGAGATGCCAGAACTCCTGAAGATTTATCACCTTCTTTACGCCGTATTTTAGACCGATTGGAAGAAATTTTTTTTGAAATTATTTGGAACTTAAATTGTGGAATATTTTTAAGAGAAGTAAACCCAGTTGGTGGTAAAGAAAAAGAAAGAGCTTGTCAAGTAATAATAGAAACAACTGGTATTCCCGGTAGTGAGGGAATTTATTGTGGAGATAGTATAACCGATGTAGAAGCATTTCAACTTTTAGCTGGCCTCGGTGGAATAAGTATATCCTTTAATGGAAATAGATATGCCCTTCGGGCTGCAGAATTTTACACCCTTTCAAAAAGTGCCCATTTTTTTAAAGACCTTATAGAAGCCTATTTAAAAAAGGGTAAAGTGGGGTTAGAAAGTTTATATAATAATAAAGAAGATTATGAATTTGGACGAATTCCTATGGAAGAAACGGCTTTAAATCTTCTTATAGAGAGAAGTGAAGCATTTAGAAAGAAGGTTAGGGGTGAACAAATTGGAGCTCTTGGATGATTCCTCTTCAAGATTTAAACCCCAGAAGGAAACCACCTATAGTTACTTGGTCTTTGATTATTATAAATGTTATTGTTTTTTTATATGAAATAAAGTTACCTAAGGAATCTCTTCAAAATTTTTTTCATACTTGGGGCTTAACTCCGGCTTTGTTGTTTGATAGTTATTTAAATGTTCTTTCAGGACTGCCACCTTACCACCCCTATCTAACCTTTCTAACCCATTTATTTCTTCATGGAGGTTGGATACATCTTATAAGTAATATGTGGGCTCTTTGGATTTTTGGTGATAATGTAGAAGACCGCTTAGGTTCTTTTCGTTTTTTACTTTTTTACTTATTTTCCGGCATAATAGCCTCTTTCCTTCACGGTTTGATATATAGCGATTCTGTAACACCGCTTGTGGGAGCAAGTGGTGCTATTTCTGGAGTTATGGGAGCATATTTTAGAATGTATCCAATGGCAAGAATTTTAGTCCTTGTGCCTGTAATTTTCATACCACTTTTTATCGAGGTACCTGCCTTTTTGTACTTAGGTCTATGGTTTTTGCTTCAATTTTATAGTGGTCTTTTTTCTTTACTCTTGCCAGGAAGTGTGGGTGGAGTTGCTTGGTTTGCTCATTTAGGTGGATTTTTTATAGGAGCCTTTGTTTATAAATTCTTTTGTAAAAGAAAATGTAGATATTATAAAGATGAATCTACCATTTTTGGATCCTTTTTTGATTTAGATAAGATATAATTTTTACTGTCCTAATGGGGTGTTAAAATGACGGGATTAGATTTTTTATGGATATTACTTTTAATTTTCACTATGCAACCTTTTCTTCGTCAAAAGTTTTTAGAAATAGCCAGAACTAAAATGATTGAAAAAATTGAAGGGAAAAGAGGTTCAAGGGTAATCCTTTTAGTTCATAGACAAGAAACTATGAGTCTTTTAGGATTCCCTATTATGAGATTTATTGATATAAACGATTCAGAAGAAGTTATTAGGGCAATTCATCTTACTGATAAGGATGTTCCAATTGATATAATTTTACATACTCCTGGAGGATTAGTATTAGCCTCTCTTCAAATAGCCTTAGCTATAAAAAAGCATCCAGCTAAGGTAACTGCTTTTATTCCACATTATGCTATGAGTGGCGGCACTCTTATTGCTCTTGCCTGTGATGAAATAGTTATGGACGAACATGCGGTTTTGGGTCCTGTGGATCCTCAAATAGAAGGGTATCCAGCAGCCTCAATTCTAAGATTAATCAAAAAAAAGTCCTTAGATAAAATTGATGACAAAACCCTTATTTTGGCAGATGTAGCGGAAATGGCCTTAAAACAAATGAAAGAAAATTTAAAATTTATCTTAGAAGATAAATATTCTCCAGAAAAAATAGAAGAATTGGCTGAGATATTATCTCAAGGATATTTTACCCACGACCATCCAATAACATTTGAAGATGCTAAAAGATTAGGGCTTCCGGTTTCCAAGGATATGCCTGTTGAAATATACCAACTTATGAAACTTTTTCCTCAACCAGTAAGAAGTGTACCCTCTGTAGAATATCTTCCTTTACCTAAGAAAAAATTAACCTAAGCATCTGAAAAAGTTAACTTGTATCTGGCATTATCCTCTTTTAAAAATTTACTCTTATTTTAAAATAAAAGATAAAAAGGTAGAAAATAAAATAAAGTAAGGAATGCTTATTGAACCTTTACTTTTGAGAGCTTAAAAGAAAAAATAGAAAAAGTATTTGGAGGATAATTTGGAAGAAGAGAGGGTAAAGCAAGAGTTAGCTAATACTAAAAAAGAACGAAAGGTATTACATATTAAGGAAAAGATTAATGTTGAAGAGACTGAAGAACTTATAAAAGAGCTTTTGGAGGAAAAAAAGGAAGAACAAAGTGCGGATAAAGAAGGTAAAACGGATAGCCTAAGTAAATACTTAATAATTCTAAGTTTGCTTTTTTTAATTGTTGCATTAGTTTTAGGTATTTTAGTGATAAATTATTTTATTAAGTTGCCCAAAAAAGAGCTCCAGAAAGAAGCAAAAAAAGAGAGACCGTTGAAAGAGTCCTATAATAAAAACCGGAATTTTGAAGAATCCAAAGAAATTAGAAAAGATATTATGTTTTCATCATCTCCTAAGGAAAGAACTTACCCTTTCAAGCTTGAATTCAAAAATTTTTTGTTTCCTTTGGATGAAAAAGCTTTTTTAAAATTAGATGTGTTTTTGTATTTTGAAAGCCATGAAAACTATAAAAGAGCGCTATCTGCCCAAACTTTTTTGAGGGAACTTTTGGCTCAAGAAATTGGGAAAAAAAATAATCCTGCATTTTGGAGAAATAAAGAGGAAGTCATTGATTTTGAAGCATATTTAGTTGATTTATTTAAAAAGGGATATCCAGCGTTATCACCAGCTAAAATTGAATTAGCATGGATAATTTTGAGGGTATAATGTGGTGAGTAAAGAGATACTTCAAAATATTTCTCTTTAAGAGCATAAGAAAATTTGATTAGAGCTCACGAGTTTGTGGAAAAATAAAAAGAACTGGAGAAAGGAGAAGGAAAGGTTTTAATAAATAAAAAGAGGGAGGTAGTTTATGGGTGTATTTTTTGATAAAGCAGGTCCTCAAAATACAGAAGCTTGTTTAGAGATTACATTAAAGGCTATTGAGGAAAAAGGAATAAAAGATATTGTAGTTGCATCTACCTTTGGTGATACTGGTCTTCTCTATGCTAAAGCTCTCCATAGCAAGGGAGTTAATTTAGTTATAGTTACCCATAATGTAGGGTTTCGTGAGCCAGGAACCATTGAAATGTCTCAAGAGACAAGAAAAGCTTTGGAAGACCTCGGAGCTAAGGTCTATACTGGACCTATGATTTTTAGAAACATAGGTGCAGCTATAAAAAAACAGTTCCATTACTCAGAAGAAGCATTAATAGCGCAAACACTTCGAATTTTGGGACAAGGTGTAAAAGTATGTGTAGAAATTGTACTAATGGCTTGTGATGCAGGGCTTATACCGCCACAAGATGTTCTCTCAGTAGCAGGCACTGCCCGTGGAGCAGATACAGTTTGTCTTATCCAAGCTGTTCCTTCTAATATGTTCTTTAATCTTAAAATTAGAGAAATCTTAGCTAAACCAAGGGATTGGTAGATAAGCCACCAAGAAATAACAGCAGACCCTCTGAGATGCTCTTTTTGAATCCTTAGTTAAAGTCTATAATAGTGCTTGTTTAGTTTGTATACCTAAAAACAGTTTAGCAAGTGAAAATAAGTCATAAAAGAAGCACCGTTTTTTAAACACTCCAAAAAAGAACCTTTTCCAAAGTTATGAGCGTTCTACTTTGGGTGTTAATCTATTTTAAAGGTTTTCTCTATTTCTCTTTTGAATTGGACTAACTTTTATTTTAGAACTTTATCATTTTAACCTTCTTCTTTTAGAAGCATAGGAAAGTTCATATGTTATAATTTAACAAATATGCATTAGATTATATTCATAGAGATATTAGATATATTCATAGAGATATTAGAAGAAAAAACCAGTGATGCTATCTACATATTATCAAAAGAACGCTTTTATAAGATCTAAAGAATCCTTTTCATAGATTATCTCTTGAGTTAGAGAATGGAGGAAGGCTATTTTCAATAGGTTATAGCGAGATTGATACTTTTATTAATCAAATTAATAAAACCTTAGAAAGAAAGAGAACTTGTAGAAAATGTAGCACTTCAGCAAAAATTAGCTGCTTTTAGAACATTTGCTGAAGGTTATTTCCACGAGTTTAATAATATTTACGTTAATAAAAAAAATACAAACCAATCTTTATACTTTTTAACAAAACAAGAGGATACATTACAGCGGAGTCAAAAACTATGTAGCCCAAAAGCTCCTCTATCTTACCAAAAAGACCGAAACAGAGAAAACTAAGCTCTGCGAATTAATTGAAAAACTAAAAGAAACTTAGTATTTATACCTCGAGTGATTAAAACTAAACCTTATGTTGCCCAAAAAGGAAGTAGTGGATAGGCTCTCTGAAGAAAGTGTTAAGGAAGTACTAAAAAAGAAATAATAAAAATTGGAGTAGAAAACGAAAAAAAAAGCAGTTTTAGAAATTTCAGACGACGGGTATCGGTATGACAGATGAGATTAAAAAGAGACTTTTTTAGCCGTTCTTTATCACAAATGGCATATGTAAAGGGACTGGTATTGATTTATATATGATCTATCAGAAATAGAAAGAGCAACTATATTTGCCCTGCTTCGCAACCCATTTTCCTAAATCTTCCCAATGAAATTTTAGTTAACCTTTTTAAGATAACTATTTTACTTTTATACAAAAGGGTTACTTTGATGATGTAATTAAAAAAAGGAGACATTATATATTGGGACTAAACTTATAAAATTTTAAGAAAAAATAAAAAAAATAGTTCAATATACTTATTAAATGCAATTTTTTTTTAACAACAAAAAGATTTCCACATTTATACGACTTGAAAAATTTTTAAAAAACAAAAAAATATATATTTGTTTTAAAAAGTAAAAATTAAACCTTTTTAGTTAAGTTTACGATAAAATAAGGAAGGGGGTACTACCAATCCGGATATTAATGATTATTTTAAAATCAAATGATAAGGGGGAGATTTTTAAAAGATGGTTAATAAAGAGTTGCAAGATAAGATATTAGAGCTTGGTAGAGCAGGACAGCTTACTTATGACCTTTTAAATAGTCTTTTACCCGAAGAGTATAATGATCCAGAAAAGATGGAAGAAATTTTTGACCTTTTGGAGGCTTATCGGATTGAGCTAAAAGAATTAGATCCTTATGAGAGAGAAGAGTTTATTGAAAAGAAAGTACAAGATAAAATGAAGGAGCTAACTATCTATGGAGAAAGGGAATTAGAGAAAGAAGAAGAAGGTTTAACGGAACCTGGTAGTGAGGAGCTTATTTCTATTTATTTAAAGGAAATGGGAAAATATGAATTACTAACCCCAGAAAAAGAGGAGAAACTTTCTAAAAAGATAAGAGAAGGCTTTGAGAGCTTAGTAGAGGGGTTTCTAAAAGCAAAATATAATTTAGTTGAAATAAAAGAAGTAAAAAATACTATTAAGAATTGGAAAAAGCGCGATCCAAATTTAAAGCCTAAGAAAAGCCATGTCAATTATTTTGAAAGGGTAATAAAAGAGTTAGAAGAAAAATATAAGCAAAATAGTAAATTTATGAAGTTTTGTGAAGAAATGAAAAAAAACATTCTTCAGATTGAACAGGCAAAGGATTTGATGGTTAGAGCTAATTTAAGGTTAGTAGTTTCTATCGCTAAAAAATACATGCGACAAGGTTTAAGCTTAGCAGACCTTATACAAGAGGGGAATCTTGGACTAATGAGAGCAGTTTACAGATTTGATTATAGGAAGGGGAATAAGTTTAGTACTTATGCCTCTTGGTGGATAAAACAATCCATAACGCGAGCTATTTTAGATAAAACGAGAACCATTAGGCTACCAGTTCATTTCTTAGAACTAAGAAATTATATATTTAAAGTTTTTTATGAAATGACAAAAGAGTTGGGAAGAGAACCAACACCTGAGGAGATAGCAGAGCGGACAAAGGTACCCTATGAAAAAATTTTAGTAATTTTTGAAACAGCTAAGGATCCTGTATCTTTGGAAACACCAATCGGTGATGAGGAAAGTACCTTAGGAAACTTCATAGAAAATAAAAAGAGCCCTTCCCCTTACGAAAAGACGAGGAAGAAAGATATTTCAGATAAAATCAAAAAATTTCTTTCTGTACTCTCTCCCAGAGAAGAAAAAATAATTCGCATGCGTTTTGGTCTTGGTGAGTATGAAGGATATACATTGGAAGAAATAGGCTATATGTTTAAGGTTTCAAGGGAGAGGATCCGCCAAATTGAAAAGAAGGCTTTAGCCAAAATGAAACAACTTGCACAAAAAGAGGGTTTTGAATTCAAAGAATAGTAAAAAAGTTTTTTAAAAAAGACCTTTTTGTTTGGGTTTAGGTGAAAGGCTCGTGAAACTTTTGATAGGAAATATCTTAAGCCATGAAGATACCCCTTTATTTAAAGTATACCCAAAAATTTTTCTTTCTTTATTGGCTATAAAGTAAAAATCCTTTTTACTTCTTGTTATAGCTACATAAAGGAGGCGCCTTTCTTCTTCTAAGTTAATATCTTCAAAAAGCTTAAAAGGGATTAAATCCTCCTCTGCTCCATACAAAATAACTACTTTTGCCTCAAGTCCCTTTGAAGCGTGAATAGTCATAAAATTAATTCCTTGGAGATTAGGGAATATTATGTCATTTATCGCAAGGTCTATTAACATTACTTTTACTTTTTCTATATCATGAGAAAAAAGTTCATACCAGTTAATAAGTAAATTTTTAGCGTATGGAGAAAGCTCCTCTATTAAAAATTCAAAAGGTGTAATTGAAGTATTTAGTTTCTCTCGAAAATTTGTAAGTTCTTCTTTTATTTTCATAGCTTCTTCTTCAGGAAAAGCTATAGGTATGCCCTCTTTATGGAAAACTTCACAAAGAGGATCCAAGGCTTTTTTAACACGGGCAAGTATAAAAATATCAGAAGGAGAAATCCCTTTTGTTGTTGCTTTCTCAAGACTGATCCCACCAAGTAAATTCTGCACCCATTTTATTAAATAGCTCTTTTCTGAAGATAGATCCGGGAACAGAAATCCTTGAATAACTCCCCCACAAAACCTACTTTTAAATTTTGGCACTTCCCAGAGACTGTTTTTAAACCAAGAAGCACCATCCAAGATTTCTTGAGGACATCTAAAACTTTCTGTTAAGGTAAAATAGCGTATTTGAGGTTTTGTTTTTTCTAAAAACTCTTTTATTGCTTTAAGAGAAATTCCTCGAAAACCATAGATAGATTGATTTGGATCTCCAAAAAGATAAAAAGTAGCTGATTTAAAAAGTTTAAGAAATTGAAGCATTTCCATTGAAAGGTCCTGAAATTCATCTATAATAATATGGTACCCTGTAAAATCTATACCAGGCAAAGAAGAAGTTTTAATTAAAAGTAGGTCAAAATCTAAAAGGTTTTGTTTTTCTAAGTAATCCTGAAATTCTTTTCTTTCTTCAGGTTTTTTCAAAGATTTTTTATTTAAGGACAATTTTTTTAATATAGCCTTTTTTTCTTTCTCAGTAATTAAGGGAGGTTCCTTTTGATAGTAATTTCTATATAAATCATAGGCAAATCCGTGAAAAGTGTCTACTTTTATCTGAGTTAAGCCTGAACTTTTAATCTTTTCTTTAAGTTCTTTAGTGACTTTTAGAGAATAGGAAAGGACAATAATTTTTTCTTGAGGAATTCCTCTTTCTAAAAGATTTTTTATTTTATGAATAAGGGTAAAGGTTTTCCCTGTGCCAGGTCCTGCAAGAACAAGAAGGTCGCCAAAGTATTCAATAATTGCTCTTTGTTCCTCAGTTAATTCAGTCATTTTTAATACCTTTAATTACCTTTAAAATTTCTCCTACAAAATATATTGATCCTGTAATCAGAATTTTGTCTACTCTTTCTTTTAGGGCAGTGATTAAGGCTAAAGAAGGGTCTTTAAAAAATTGAAAATTTTGAGTTGATTTTCTATTATCTAAATTTAAAGCACTTTTCCAATCTTCAATAGTTACAATTTTTCTTTCAGAAGAAAATTCTGTAAAAAAAACTTTTTGGGCATAAGGCGATAAAATTTTATATAGTAAAGAAAAAGGTTTTTCACCATCTTCATTAGTTGCTCCAATGAGGAGTAGATATGGATAAAACCCCTCTTTTTCAAAAGAATTTTTTAAAGCTAAAACTCCTTCCATATTGTGGGCACAATCAATAAGTATCTCTTTTTGGGACAAATTTATTCTTTTATATCTTCCTTCCCAATAAACTTTTGTTAAAGCTTCTCTGAGAAGAGGTTCCTCTATTTTAATAAAATCCTTATCTTCAAGAATCTCAAGAGTTTTTAAAGCGAGTGCTAAATTTTCTCCTTGATAAGTACCTTTTAGTGAAAGATTTAAGTTAGGAAAAATATGTTTTCCTATATAAGTCCAAAGATCATTATTTAAATAAACAAAGAAGTCTTTATTTAGGATATAATATGGGGCATCGAGTTTTAAAGCTCTATCTATAATAACTTCTAAAGCTCTACTGGGAATGTTTCCCAAAAGGAGAGGTTTTTTTCTTTTAATTATTCCGGACTTTTCAAAAGCAATACTTTCTAAAGCGCTTCCTAAATACTTTGTATGGTCAAATCCAATAGTTGTAATTATTGAAACTTCTGGGGTAATTACATTTGTTGCGTCAAGTCTTCCACCTAAGCCTACCTCAATTACGGCAATATCTACATTTTCTTCAGCAAAATATAGAAAAGCAAGGGCGGTAGTAAGCTCAAAATAAGTAATAGGTTCTTCTACATGAAAATAAAGAAGTTTCAATAATTCCAAAAGCGCTGTATCTTCAATATCTTTACCATTAATTTTAAAGCGCTCGTTTAATTTTATTAGATGGGGCGAGGTGTAAAGTCCAGTTTTTAAGCCTAAATGTGTAAGAACAGTGCTAAGAATTGCACAAGTGGAACCTTTCCCATTAGTTCCTGCTACATGTATCGTAGGATATTTTTTTTGAGGATAACCAAGTTTTTTAAGAAGCCTTTGAATCCGATATAATCCTGGTTTTATACCATGGAACTGATGTTGATTTAACCAATGTAAATATTTGTTAATCATTATTCAAAAAATAGTGGAGATTATTATAAGTACATAAATAATGTAACATACTCCAGAAAGCCAAAGGAGAGGTGGGGGGATTTTTTTATAAAAAGTTAGAAAAATAAGATAAAAAAATCCCAGGGAGAGAGTAATAATTGCTGAGATAAGAGCTAAACTTTCAATCTTCCAGGGCGTGAAAATGAGACCAATGCTTACAGGAAAAGTAGATTGAAAAACCATGGCACCCGTTATATTCCCCATAGCAAGAACATCTTTTCCTTTTAAAGTCCAAAGCAAGCTATTAAATTTTTCTGGAAGTTCAGTGGCAATAGGGGCAACAAGAAGTGCAAAAAGAAGAGGTGAAAGACCCCATTTTTTTGAGATGGCTTCTATAGCATGAACAAATAGATGTGCACCTTTTATCATAACTAACATGGCAAGAAGGCTTTGTATAAAGGCTAAAGCAATAAGCCCTTTTTTTGGGAGGGTTATTTTAATATGGGAAAGAAATTTTTCGAAGTACAGATCTTCATATGCCTCTACTTTTAAACTTTCCGCGTGGAAAGTTAGATATAGATACAATAGATAATTTATAAATAATATAAGGGCGATTAAAAAGTGTAAAATTTGATATTGAGGAAAGAGAAGAGGGAGAAAAATGGCTAAGGAATAGCTCACTAAAAAAAAGATAAAATCTCGTTTGAAAGTTTTTACCTCTAAATGAAGGGCAAATGGTCTTCTCTTTAAAAGAAAGCCTACAGTGATTCCTAAATTAATTAAAAAAAAACCAGCTGTAATTAACATAAAGGGAGCTCCTAAAATAGCTCCTATACCAATTTCTGAGCCTGCTTCTCCTTTATAGAGTAAGATGGCTATAAGGGGGATGATAGTTTCGGGGAGAGCAGTGCCTATAGCTGCTACTATACTGCCAACTACAGCTTGTGATAAAGAGAGTTCCCCCCCAAAAACTTCAACCCCGTTAGTAAATAATTCAGCACATATTAGGATTATAAGTAGTGCAAATAGAGCTTCTAAATATAGCATAGTATGTTTAATTGACTAAAAAAACCGGTAATTGAGTATTTTTTATAACAGCTTTTGTAACTGATCCTACACCAAATTGTAGTATTTTTCCCCTTCTTCCCATTACAATTAGGTCTACTTCCTCTTCATAGGCCTTTTTTAAAATTTCATCTAATCTCTGACCACAGGGAGATTCAAATCTAAAGTTTACTTGGGGTAGATCAAGATTTTTTAATAGAGAATCCCATTCACTTTGGATTTCTTTTTTTCTTTGAGAGATAAACTGAAGATTACAAGTTTTATCAACCGATTCTAACGGATTTATAACATAAAGAATTATTAATTCTGAGGAGGTTTTGTTAGCTAAAAAGAAAGCTTTTTTTAAGGCTGAAATGCCTTTTTCTGAAAAATCAAAGGCGCATAGAATTTTTTTAAGTTCATTAAGAGGTCTCTCTTTAACCACTAAAAAATTTGTTTCCATGCGTTCTAAAATCTTTTCAGATGTAGGTATTTTAATTAGATGCGGCTCATATCCAAGAATAATTAATTCTGGTTCAATAAGCTCTATGAAGTGCTTAAAAGCACTCCAAAATTCCCCTAAAATAACTTTTTTTTCAACATTTATCTTTTTTTTATATAATGATTCGGCTAAAACTTCTAATTCTTTTTCTAATCTTTCTTTTTCAAGATTAAGGTAAGGAAGGAGGTAAGCTGGTGGAGTAAAAAATTGTTCAATCACATGGAATAAAATAGCTTTTGAGCCTTGATAGACTTTTTCAATTAAAAATTCACCTGTTTTTATGATAGAAGATGTAAATTTTTTAAAATCAATGGCTAAAGCTATGGGTTTACTCATATTTTAATCTCTTGTCCAATAAACTCTTACTAACTTGCTACCTTTTGACCATTTGAATTCAAGGTCTCCTTTGTAAGCCTTGTATAAGGCTCTACCTAATCGTTGAGCTAAGTGATCGGTTGTTGTTTCAATAACAAGTGTGTCATTTTCTTCATAAATGTTGATAATTTGATGAAGAGGATTTATTCCTCGGGCTCTTTCTACTTCATTTTGAATAAGTTTTATTATATCCTCAGAGTGAGTATGAGAAAAATTGCCTGAAATGTATAAATAGCCCATGGCATAGTTATCTAAAGCTTTTCTACAGCCTACGCAAAGTATTTTGGGTATATTTTCGTCTTCCAAAAATTCTTCAGCTAATTCATTATCAATAAACCATCTTTTATCTTTAAAAACAGATTTACACCTTGGACAAACTGCTTCTCCAAAAGGGGCTTTCTCCATAACATAGGGATCTTCAGAACTTTCAAACACCCAAGTATATTTCGTCCACTTTTCACCCTTCCTACTCATTGAACCCTCCCAAAGGAATTTAAATCAATTATACCAGTAGGAAGTTAAATGGTCAACACAACTTTGGTGCTTGAAAATTAATAAAAATTTATTATATTTTAAAGAAATTTTTGAAGGAGGAGAGTTTGGAATGTCTAAGGTCTGTGAGATATGTGGTAAAAAGCCCTTTTGTGGAAATCAGGTCAGCCACTCAGGAAAGAGAGCAAGCAGATGGTGGTATCCAAATATTCAAAAAATAAAGGTAAAGCTCCCTAATGGGCAAGTGAAAAAAATGAAAGTATGTACAAGATGTATCAAAGCGGGAAAGGTTCAAAAGGCGGTAAGTTAAACTAATTTTCTTTCTACTTTTAATATACCTTCTACTTTAGAAATGTTAGCTATAATTCTTTCTAAATGATTTTTATCTGTAACTTCAACATAAATATCAAAATAGGCCTTTTTATCAGGTGTTGTTTTAACTTCAGCTTTTAAAATATTTCCTTCGGCGCTGGCTATTGCCGATGAAACTGAAGCAAGTAATCCCTTTCTATCAAGTGATATTACATATAAATGGGCAGGATAAGTTTTGCCATCAGTTTTTTCCCATTTCACTTCAATCATTCTTTCAGGGTCAAGGTCTTTTAGGTTAGGACAATCAATTCTATGCACAGAAATTCCTTTACCTCGTGTTATATAGCCTACCACTTCATCTCCACAAATAGGTTTACAGCATTGTGCTAAATGGAAAAGAAGGTCAGAACTTCCATCTACTGCTAAAGTAATTCCAGGCTTTATTTCATTTGTAGCCAAGGTTTTACGATAACTTACAACCTCATGAGGTATATCCTCTTTTATTAAAGGAAAATTTTTATTAATTTCGCTATAAACTTTTATTACATGTTTTGTGGAAAGCTTGCTACTGCCTAAACTAATAAAAAATTCTTCTTCATTTTTTAAAGAAAACTTTTTGAGTAATTCCATAAAATTAGGCTCTTTTTGTATCTCATTTAAAGAAAATCCATATTTTTTTAACTCCCTTTGTAGAAGTTCTTTACCCAAAGCTATTTGTCTTTCCTTTTCTTCTTGTTTAAACCATTGTTTTATTTTAGACCGAGCCCTACTGGTTTTTACGAATTTTAACCAGTCTCTACTTGGCTTTTGATGCGGTGAAGTTTCTATACGAACAATATCTCCTGTTTGCAGTTTATAATCTAAAGGTTCAAGTTTTTCATTTACATAGGCACGAACACACCGGTTACCTACTTCAGTATGAATAGCATAGGCAAAATCTACAGGCGTAGAATCTACAGGTAATACAATAATATCTCCTTTTGGTGTAAATACATATATTTCTTCAGGAAATAAATCTAATTTTAAAGATTCAAGAAATTCACGAGGATTTTTAAGTTCCTTTTGAAGTTCAATTAATTTTGAAACCCACTCAAATTGGTTATACTTTGAAGAATCAACTATAGAACCTTCCTTATAAAGAAAATGTGCCGCAATTCCTTCATTAGCTATTTTGTCCATATATTCTGTTCTTATTTGAATTTCAATCTTTTTTCCTAAAGGACCAATAACGGTTGTATGTAAACTCTGATACATATTGGGTTTAGGTAAACTTATATAATCCTTAAATCTACCAGGAATAGGTGGCCATTTTCTATGAACAATGCCTAAGGTTTTATAACAATCTTCCACTGTTTTTACTATGATTC
>JBKBJB010000019.1:0-9527 GCA_046294055.1 Caldimicrobium sp. | reverse complement strand
ATTCCCCGCTCCTGAGTAAAAGTTGCTATTTCCTTTATAGGCTGAATAGTTCCTATTTCATTATTTGCTAACATAAGAGAAATTAATTTGGTATGAGGTTTTATGCGCTTTTTTACATCATCTGGATCTATATAACCTTGAGGGCTAACAGGTATAAAATCTACTTCATACCCTTTCTCAAGAAGCTTAGTTGCAGGAAGAAGTACGGATGGGTGTTCAAAAGCAGAAACTAAAATATGTGCCTTGGAATAATTAAAGACAATCCCAAATAAAGCCAGATGATTGGCTTCGGTTCCACCAGATGTAAAAATTACTTCTCCAGACTCAAAAGATAACGCTTTTAATATAGTTTCACGAGCCTTCTCCAAAGCCTCTTTAGCTCTTCTACCAAATCGATGCCCAGAGCTTGCATTGCCAAACTCTTCTGAAGCATAAAACTCAAATACCTTCAAAACCTCCGGCAGCACAGGAGTAGTAGCATTGTAATCTAAATAAATATAGCCCTCTTTCTCCATAGTAAGATATAATTATAACCTTATTTCACCTCCATTTCAAACTGCCTCAGTGCTACCACAATGTAATACCTAAGTAATAAAAGTAACTCTTTGTCTATTCTCTATGGTAGGGATGTCCTTTCATTAGACTTAAAGCCCTAAAAATAGCTTCTACTAATACTAACAAAGTAATTTCATGATTCAGGGTAAAATCTGAAAGTTTTAAAAGGAAATTAGCTCTCTTTTTTAAATCTTCTGCTAACCCCTCGGGGCCACCAATTATAAAAACAACTTCTTTCTTCTCTTCGAGTTCTTTTTTCAATAGTTCTGAGAATTTCCGTGTATTTAAGGATTCCCCTTTCTCATCCAGAACAATTACAAAAGCCTTTTTAGGAATAAATTTCATAAGAACTTCTGCTTCATCCCGAAGTCTCTCTTCCTTTGTTAAAAATCGTCCTTTGACCTTTGGAAAATGTCCCTCCACCTTTACCCATTTTTTAATAAGGTCTAAATAATATTGCACACCTTCTTTCACAAAAGAGTAATTTAGCGGACCCGGTGCCAAAAGATGAATCAAAGTATGACCTTTATTTGAGATTTTCACTTAATTCTTGACTTCTTTTCCAAGCTCTTTTTACCGCCTCCATAATAATGCCTGGAAAGCCTTTTTGATAAAACACCTCTAAAGCTGCAATCGTTGTCCCCCCTGGTGAAGTTACCATTGCCTTTATCTGATAGGGGTTCTTTTGGGTCTTTCTGATCATTTTAATAGTACCTTCTATAGTTTGTAATGTTAGCGTCTCTGCAACATCTCTTGGTAAGCCACAATTTACACCTGCATCTATAAGAGCTTCCACAAACAAAGCCACATATGCAGGTCCACTTCCAGATAGAGCTGTAATTGCATCCATATAATCTTCTTTAACTATTAATACTTTCCCTATAGCTTGGAAAATTTCAGTAGCAAGGGTTAGATCTTTCTCCAGTGCCCAACTTCCCTTTGCTATAGCACTAATACTTTCATGCACCAAAGCACAAGTATTAGGCATAACTCTAATTACACGAGTTCCCTCAGGAAGCCTCTTTTCATAAAATGCTAATGGCAGACCTGCAGCAATAGTTATTATTAAGTGTTTCTCAGGAATTACTTTTGTCTTAATTTCATCTAAGACATCAGACATTACTTGAGGTTTAACTGCTAAAATAATAGTAGAACTTTTAGATAAAACCTCCAAATTATTTGAAGTGGTTTGTATACCATAATATTCCTCTAAATATTGGCATCTTGCCGCTACAGGTTCTGAGACAATAATATCTTTAGCTTTAAAAATTTCTTTTTCCAAAAAGCCTTTTATCAGAGTTTCAGCCATCATTCCGCCACCGATAATCCCCAATGATTTCTCCATAAAACGCCCCCCTCTCTAAATCTTTTTGCCATTTGCAGCTTAAAAAAGTTTATCATAAAATTTTGAATTATCTATTTTTTATTATAACGGAACAAAATTGCTATCATTTAGTTTGACATACAAGTTTAATTTTGTTAAATGTGTATTTAAAAAATTCTAAAAAAGCAAAATTTAAAGGCAATTTACAACCATTTGATTGAAAATAAACTAAACAATCAGAATATTTAAGTATTATATTCAAGGGTAAAGATCTACTTTCTGTTGAAGTGTTTTGCAAAGCATCTTTTAAACTGAATAATAAATCTTCTGTTACATCTTCGCTATTTAAGTATAGATAAAAGACACCTTCACTAAAAAAAGAAAGATCTTCTAAAGATTTTACTTCTTCTACTAAAAAAGTTGGGGTCTCATCCTCTGTATCTATTTCTCCTTTAAACCAGAGTATGCTAGCCTCTTTAAGCAAGGATAAATATTCTTTGTAGACATCAGAAAATAAAAGTGCCTTCATTGTAGAAAATTCATCCTCTAATTTCAAAAGTGCTATTTTATTTCCGCTTTTAGTATTTTTAATTTTAACTTCAGAGATTATAGCAGAAAGAACAATTTTTTTACCTGAAGATAACTCTTTTACATTTTCTAAGTTCCAAGGAGTAAAAATTTCTAAAATAGGGCGATATTTTCTCAAAGGATGATCTGACAAATAGAATCCCAGTGCAGTTTTTTCAAAGGCTAATTTCTCTTCTATGGACCATTCTGGTACCTCTTCTAATTTAAATAAGGGAACATAGTTTAAACCTAATAAGGTACTTTGACCAAACAGAGACGAACATTTTCTTTCTTGTGCGATTGAGAGAAGTGTGGGTAAATTATGTAATAATTTTGCCCGATTTGTTTCTAATGCATCAAAAGCACCTGCTTTAATAAGGGTCTCAATAGTTTTACGGTTTACTTTTTGAGTATCTACTTTTTGACAAAAGTCAATAAAATCTTTATACGGTCTTTTTCTAATAATTTCTTGTACAGCTTCTTCTCCAACATTTTTAATAGCTTGTAAGCCCACTCTTATTGCTCCATTTTCTACTATAAAGCCTGCAGAACTGGAATTTACACAAGGTGGTAAAATTTTTATACCCATTTTCTCAGCCAAAGATAAATATTTACTTACTTCTTCACTTCTATTAATTTCATAAGTAAGTAAAGAAGCCAAAAAATAGACTGGATAATGTGCTTTTAAGTAGGCTGTTTGATATGATAAGAGTGCATATGCTGCTGAATGGCTTTTATTAAATCCATATTCGGAGAATTTTTCCATAAGGTCAAAAACCTTTTCTGCAATGTCTTTTGGGATCTGTCTTTCTACCGAGCGATTAACAAAATCATCTTTTAATTTTTGCATAAGTTCTTTATCTTTTTTCCCCATAGCTCTTCTTAATACATCTGCTTCACCAAGAGTATATCCTGCAAAGGCTCGAGCAATTTCCATAACCTGTTCTTGATAAACAATTACTCCATAGGTCTCTTTTAATATAGGCTCTAAAAGCGGATGATAATATTCTGGCTTCCTCCTTCCATGTTTTGTCTCAATATATTGATCCACTAAACCACCTTCTAAAGGACCTGGTCTATAAAGAGCTAATACCGCTATTAAGTCAGAAAAACTTGTGGGTTTTAATCTTCTTAAAAGCTCTTTCATACCTTCTGATTCCAATTGAAATACACCGTCAGTTTCTCCTTCCTGAAGAAGTTTAAAAGTTTGTGGGTCATCAAGTGGTATAGCATCTATATCAAGAACAATACCTTCATAGGCCTTTAAACTTTTTAAAGTATTATCTATTATCGTCAAAGTTTTTAAACCAAGAAAGTCAAATTTAATTAATCCTAAAGTTTCGCAAGCTTTCATATCATATTGTATAACCTTTTCATCTTCCTCTCCCTTCATTAGAGGGGCAATTTCATCAATGGGGATAGGACTTATAATAACACCTGCTGCATGTTGACTTGCATGCCTTGGTAATCTCTCAAGTTTTAAAGCTAAATCAAAAAGCATTTTAATTTTAGAATTTTTTTGTATTAATTCTTGAATTTCTGGTCTCTCTATTTCAGAAGACAATTTAACATCAGGGTAAGGGGTTATAAGCTTCGCTATGGGATCTATCTCCTTAGGCTTAAAGCCTAAGGCTCTCCCTACATCTCTAATAACCTGTCTTGCTTTTAACTGGCCAAAGGTTGCTATTTTAGCGATGTGATTCTCACCATAAACTTTTGCTACATATTCTATTACTTGATCTCTTCTTTCCATGCAAAAATCCACATCAATATCTGGCAAACTTGGCCTTTCCTTATTTAGAAATCTTTCAAAAAGAAGGCCATATCTTATTGGATCTATGTTAGTGATGCCTAAGGCATAACTTGTTAAAGCTCCAGCTGCAGATCCTCTCCCAGGTCCAACAGGAATCCCTTGAGATCTTGCCCATTCACAAAAATCAGACACTATCAAAAAATATCCTGCATATCCCTTTTCTATTATAACTTCTAACTCCATCTCTAAGCGTTCCCGATAAACCTTCTCATCTGTAAAAAGCTCTCCCTTAGCTTTTAATTCGGAAAGTCTTCTCTCTAATCCTTCTTTTGCTTTTTTAACAAAATAACTTATTTCATCTTCACCTTCGGGAACTTTTGCCTTAGGAAAAAGAGGCTCTTCAAATTTTAACTGAAGGTTTACCTTATCAAATACCTCTAAGGAATTTTCTATTAAACTTCTAGGTAAATCTTTAAGGCGTTCTAACATCTCATCGGCATTGGCAAAATAAAGCTGGTCTGTATTAAACCTAAATCTATCTGGGTCCTGCAAAGTTTTACCTGTTTGAATACATAAAAGTACTTCATGGGCAAAGGCATCTTCTTTATTGAGGTAATGACAGTCCGCCGTTGCCACGCATTTAATCCCTAATTTCTCCCCAATTTCTAACAATTTGACATTTACTTTTTCTTGCTCCGCCAAACCATTTCTCTGTATTTCTAAATAAAAATCTTCACCAAAGACTTCTTTATAAAATTGGGCTACTTTAATTGCCTGATCAAGTTGCCCTTGCAAGATAAGCTGAGGAATTTCTCCCTCCAAACAGCCGCTTAAACAGATTAGGCCTTTGCTATAGGTATTAATTAATTCTTTGTCTATGCGTGGTCTATAATAAAAACCTTCTAAATAGGCTAAACTTGCCAATTTTATTAAATTTCTATAGCCTTCTTCATTTTTAGCAATAAGAATAAGGTGACTCCCTGTTTCGCCTCTTTTGGTAGAATTTTTATTAAAGCGGGAACCATCAGCCACATAAAATTCACATCCTAAAAGAGGTTTTAAATCAGCTGATTTCAATTTTATGTAAAAATGAATTAACCCATGAAGTGTACCATGATCAGTTATAGCACACCCTGGCATTTTATAATCTATAAGTTTTTCAATCAGGTTATCTATTTTTATAGCACCATCAAGAAGGCTCCACTCAGTATGTAAATGCAGATGGACAAATTCACCCACAAAAATCACCCCCTTCCCTTTTCCTAATAAACCCTTCTTAGCTCCTTTAAACTTTAACTTTAACTTTAGTTGCTCTTCATTTATATCTGCTTTCTTTAACTCATGTAGGACTATTTAGTTAAAATAAAATGAATTTTCTCCTCTAATAACCTCTTTTTTAATACATCGAAGGGCAAAAATTGAAATTCTATAGGCTTGGTTAAAATTCCAAAAAAGTAAGTCCTCTCATTTTGATAAGTCTTCGTAAATGAAAGCAGAGAAAGTTTATGAAAAGTGGATTTGATTTTCATCAATATTAGTCTAATTCTCTTGAAGGATTAGTCAAGAAGTACCAAATTATCTCTATGAATGATTTCTTTATCAGGTTTTTTTGCCTCTCTTAAAAAGTTTAGAATCTCCTCTGAGGAAAAATTGACTATACCTTTTGCTATAGGATTATTTGCTGGATCGTAGCAAACTACGCTTGCCCCTCGGCTAAAATGGCCTTCCAATCCCTTAACCCCGGCTATTAAAAGACTCTTACCTTTGTGTTTTAAAACCTCCACTGCTCCCTCATCTAAAAAAAGTTTTCCTTCCGGCTGAAGATAATATTTGATCCAAAGTTTCCTCATAGAGAGTTTTCTTTCTTTGGGAGCAAAAAATGTACCTACTAATTCACCGGCAAAAAATCTTTCTAATATAAGAGGTTCCTTTCCAGGTAAAATAGCTAAAGGGATTCCTGAAGAGGTAACCATTTTTGCAGCAAGTAATTTAGAATACATTCCCCCTCTACCAAGCCTGCCAGGTTTATTACCTGCCATAGAAATTATTTCAGGTGTTACTTCCTTTACAAAATTTACCTTTTCTGCTGAAGGATTATTCCTTGGATCTTCTTTGTAAAGTGCGTCAATCTCAGATAATATAAATAATACATCAGCTGGTAATGCCAAAGCTACTAAAGCAGAAAGTAAATCATTGTCACTAAAACGGATTTCTTCTGTTGCTACTGTATCATTTTCATTAATAATGGGAACAATTCCCCATTTTAGAAGGGTATTTAAGGTTTTTATGGCATTAAGATAGCGTTTCCTCACAGAAAGATCCTCGGCAGTCAAAAGCACTTGTGCCACTTTTAAATTATATTGATCAAAAATTTCTTCATAAGCATGGATCAAATCTGCTTGTCCACAAGCAGCTAAAGCCTGTTTTTCAGAAAGGGAAATGGGATTGTTATAAAATTTGAGCTTTGCTCTACCGCAAGCAATAGCTCCAGAGGAAACTAATACTATTTTCTTCCCTGCCTTCTGTAATCTCTGCACCTCATAAGCAATCTGAGAAAGAACCTGCTTATTTAGACCCTCGTCATCCTTCGTAATAACTGCGCTTCCTATTTTTATAACCATTTTTTCTGCTTTAAAAAGTTTTTTTATATATTCAATTCTTTCTTCCATTCTTCTCCTCTAAGAACCTTTAATTCTTTATAAAGTGCATAAACTAAGGCTGGCACACCCTCTCCTGTAAGGGCTGAAATCGGATAAATTTTACCGTGTAATTTTTCAGGAAATAGCATAATATACTCCCTACAAGCTTCAACTCTTCTTTCAGCAGGAAGTAAATCTATTTTATTCAAAGCAATTATAAAAGGTTTTTCCAATAAAAGGGGATTATAAAGATTGAGTTCTTTTTTTAAAATTTCAAATTGCTTGACTATTCTCTCGCCTTCAGATAAATCCAACATAAAGAGAAGAAGACGAGTTCTTTCAATATGTCTTAAAAATTCATGGCCCAGACCAAGACCCCTGTGGGCTCCTTCAATTAAACCAGGAATATCTGCAATGATAAAGGTATCACCGTCCTTTAATTTTACTACACCTAAGTTAGGTTCAAGGGTAGTAAAGGGGTAATCCGCTATTTTAGGCTTGGCTGCACTAAGACGTGAAAGTAAAGTTGATTTTCCAGCGTTAGGAAAACCTACTAAACCTACATCAGCAATTAATTTTAGTTCTAAAATTATCCATCTCTCTTCACCTGGGGTTCCTGGTTCAGCTATTCGAGGAGCCTGTCTAATAGGGGTTGCAAAGTGAGCATTACCTCTCCCTCCTTTACCACCTTTTGATACCACTAATTTTTGTCCTGGCTTTACCAAATCTCCTAAAATTTCCCCTGTGTCAGCATCCTTAACTAAAGTTCCCACTGGCACTTTAAGAATCAAATCTTTCCCATCGCGTCCTTTCATTTTTTTTCCTTGTCCAGGCCTACCATTTTCTGCTCTAAAATGTATATGATGGTAAAAATCATAAAGTGTATGCACCTGAGAATCAGCAATAAGTATGACATCACCACCATCACCACCATCTCCGCCATCAGGGCCACCTTTGGGTACATATTTCTCTCTTCTAAAGCTTATACATCCAGCTCCACCATCTCCACCTTTAACATAAATTTTTACTTGGTCTACAAAGCGTGCCATTTTTGTTCTTTTTAATTTAGAATTTCTGTTCTAAAAATCCTTGATGCTTCTGCTAAAACTTTTTTATTTTTCGTTTTTTCTAAAATATTTCATAAAAAGCTTTATAAGATCTGTTGTAGTAAAGTCATCTGGTTGTATATTCAGCTTCTCAAAAGAGATTTCAGCACGAGCTTTTTCTTTATGTCCTCCAGCCTTTCCCAAATTATTAAAAAGTTTTGTCACTAATTTCCCAGCATCTTTTCTATAACCATCACATCTTACAATTAAAATCAAGGATTTTTTATATTCACCGCTTACAAATACCCATGAAGTTTCATACACTTTATTTAAAAAATCGGCTATTAAAACTAATATATCGGGATGACTTACCTTTCCTAAATAACAAAAAGCCCGATTCCCTCGATATTTTAAATTGTTTAAGGCTATTTTAAAATATCTCAATTCTGAGCGTCTTAAGTCCGAAGATTCTATTTTATTTAGTAAATGTTTATTCATTCTGCCATAAAGTCTTTGAAAGGCCAATACATCCTGCTTTTGGCCGCTTTTCTTAAAGTTATCTGTATCCGTCTTAATGCCATAAAAAAGGGCTGTAGAGAGATAAACATTAGGTTTTATTTTAAGTGTTTTTAAATACTCAAATAAAATAGAGGATGTAGCACCATAATTAGGCCTTATATCAATATACGGGGCTTCCCAACCTGAAGTCAAAGGATGATGATCAATAACTGCAGTGAAGTTGATTTTACTGAACTCTTCTCTATGAGAAGGTTGAGAATCAACCAAGATTATTTTATTATGTCTATTTAACAATTCTTCTGTGTAACTGGTTAGAGGAATCTTTAAAACCTCAATCATAACTAAATTATTTAATCTTCGAATTTCATTAATTGCTGATATAGTGACGCTATTTACCTTATTTTGCAGAATTTTCTTTAAAGCATAGGCACTTGCTAAGGCATCAGGATCAGCCCAAAGAAGGATCAAAATATTATCCTGCTTCTGAAAAAGTTTCAAAAAAGCGCTGATACGTTCTTTATTTGATTTAAATTTTTTTTCGTTGGCTAACTTAAGGTCCATACATAATTTAATTTCTATAATATCCTACTTAAAAATGCTCAAAAAACAAGCCCCAATTTTTTCTCTGAAGCTACTATTTTTTAATAGTACATTGAAGTTTTCAAATTAATACATCATAATTGAAGCTATTTCTTTTTGGAATTCTTCTAAACCTTCAGATAATAAACAATCTACATCTTCTTTTTCTCCCTTTTCCAACCAGTGCAGAATTTTTTTGGTTCCTATAAGAATATCTATAGGCCTTTTTTCACTTTCAAATTCATAAGGTATCTTTAAAAACTCAAAGGAAGGAAACTCATGATATACAAATTTTATGAGTTTTAGAGCAAAAGATACAGGTTTGAAAACCATTGAATTAGTTACAAAAATTTGAAAACCTAAACATCTTTGCCCTTTCCATTTATCAAAGGTGGGGATAAAGGCTGTAGGTTTAAATTTTATGCCCCAAGTTTCTTCAGGAAAATGGTCTTTTAAAAATTCTATCATCTTTTTAAAGTTAAGATAGGGTGCACCAAAAGTTAAAAAAGGTAGCGTTGTCCCTCTACCCTCTGAAAGATTTGTCC
>JBKBJB010000018.1:0-9660 GCA_046294055.1 Caldimicrobium sp. | reverse complement strand
AATTGCTTGTAAAACAAAGGTAATTGATTTTCTTACCAAAAATGGACGAGTTTCGGGCGTTATAGTTGATAGATCAAAAAGTTATATTGATCCTACTCCTGCAGAAATAGAAGCAAAGATCGTAGTAATAGCAGAAGGAGTAAATAGGATTCTCACAGAAAAACTGGGGTTAGTGGAAAAAACTTTTCAACCAGAAGAGGTAGTTTTAGCGATTAAAGAGGTTTTGCAACTACCAAAAGGTGCTCTTGAAGCTCGTCTCGGCCTGAATGATAATAAAGGAGTAGCTTTAGAAATTTTAGGTGAAATAACAAATGGGCTACCAGGCGCAGGATTTTTATATACTAATAAAGATTCTATCTCTTTCGGTTTGGGAGTTTTTCTTAATTATTTAATTAATCTAAATTTAAAACCCTATGTTTTATTGGAAAAAACCAAAAAACACCCCTTTTTAAAAGAAATCTTTGAGAAAGCAGAAATATTAGAATACGGAGCCCATCTTATCCCAGAATGGGGAATAAAGGGCATGCCTAAGCTATACAAGGATGGAGTTTTAGTAATAGGTGACTCAGCAGGGCTTGTAAATCCTTTCTTTCGAGAGGGTACAAATCTAGCTATTTATTCAGGAATAATGGCAGCTGAAACCATTATTGAGGCTTTATCAAAAGGCGATTTTACCGAAAAAACTCTGAAATATTACAAAGAACGATTAAAAGAAAGCTACATATATAAAGACCTACTTCTTTTTAAAGATCTAAAAAAATTTCTTTTCAAAAATGCCCACATTTTCAATTTTTATCCTGATTTGATATATGAAATTTTTTCTTTATATTTTTCTTCTCAGGGCAAGTACAAAAAAGATGTAGTTAAAGAGATTTTAGGTATAATAAGAAAAAAAAGAGGAATTATAGGGATAATAAAGGATATAATAAGCTTTACAAAACTTTTCTGGTAAGTACTATGGAAGTTAACATTGATGAAAAAATTGGAAGTGTAAAATTTTATATAGATGAGAAATATTCTCATCTAAAAATTAAAGATACTAAGATCTGTGAAAGATGTGAAAAAAAACCTTGCCTTAATTTTTGTCCTGCTGGTGTTTATCGCTTGGAAGATGAAAATAAAATATTAATTAGTTATCAAGCCTGTTTGGAATGTGGCTCATGTAGAGTAGGGTGCCCTTTTTTTAATATAATCTGGAATTATCCAAGAAGTGGATTTGGTGTAAATTATAAGTTTGGTTAAGGGGTTTTTTATGACTATAATAGAAAAAATTTTACTTTACAGTCTATTCTTATTAACCATTGCTTTTAGCTTGTATATTAGATATAATGACATAACGCTCTGGAAAGTAAAAAGTGATCAATTTTTTTACAACGGAGAGCCCCTTTATAGCGAGTATGACTCTTTTTATTTTGCACGAAACGCTCTTGATTTAAAGGAAAAATTATTTAAGCCAGGAGAAATTGACCATTTTAGATTTTTTCCAGATAATTCTTCTTCTGCTAAACTCTCTGAAAAAGAACGATTTTATCCAGTGTATACACTTTCTGGTAATCTTATAAGCTTTATCTTTTATTTCTTAAGTGAATTAACTGGAGTTAGCGTTGCATGGCTAACATACTATTTGATACCCATTTTAGCAACAACAGTGGCACTTCCTTTATTTTTCTACTTTAACAAGTTGGGGTTACCTTTAGTAGGACTTATAGGGTCCTTAGTTACTGTTTCAGCACCTATGTATTTGGGAAGAACCTGTCTTATGCGTTTAGATCATGATGTTTTTAATTTGACTTTACCTTTTTTGGTTGGATACTGCTTTTATGCTTTTTTTACAGGTAAGAGTAATAAATCTAAATATCTTTGGATAAGTTTAGCCAGTCTTTTTTTACTTACTTATTATCTTTGGTATGGCCATGCTAATTTAAATTTTGTTTTAATATTAACTTTTTTTATCGCCTATTTTTGGGAACCCTTTAAAAATCTTCTTCTAAGAAAACCTCTAAATTTTACCTTTCAGAAAAGGGATTTGATTTTTTTCGCTATTTTACTTGTTCCCCAAGTTTGGTATCTTTACAAAGGCCCTATCCATCTTTATGAACAGGTATCTTTTTATGTTCTAAACATAAAAAATCCTACTTCTGTAGAAATTTTATTTAAAGATTTCCCAAACATTCTTATGTCTATCTCTGAAGCCTCTCGTGTAAATTTTAAAGAAGCACTCTCCTCAGTAATTTTTAATCCACTTTTGGGAGTTATAGGATTGGTAGGGGCACTTTTACTCTTTCTTTTTAATCTCAGAAATCTTATTTTTCTTCTTCCCTTTTTTGGGGTAGGACTTTTGGTTTTTGTATCCGGAGCAAGATTCTCCATGTATTTATCCCCTTTTATTGGGATGGGTCTTGGTTATTTAATCCATCTTTTAATTGAAAAAATTTTCCCAATCTTTAAGCTTTTTTACAATGAGCAAAAAAAGAAAATAGTTTTTTTGGGTTTAAGTGGTTTATTCTTTGGTGCAATTTTGATAATTCAATGGGAAGCAAAAAACATTACTTGTGATGCCAAAGTTGATGCTGAATTAGTAAAAGATATGGTATGGCTTAAAGAGAAAACACCCCAAAATGCTGTTATTTGGAGCTGGTGGGATTATGGATATGCTTTTCAGTTGTATGCTCGGAGGGCAGTTTTCCATGATGGTGGATCCCAAACAAGTCCCAAAACTTACTTTATAGCAAGGTCCTTTACAACTTCCGATCCAAGAGAAGGTTGGCTTATCACCTCTTTTGTGAGTAACTATGGTTTAACTGGACTTGCCAAACTTCTACAAGAAGGAATTTCAGCAGAAAAAATATTAGAAAAAATTAGAAACGGAGAATACACTAAGCCAATTAATGCACCTATTTACTGGGTTTTTACAAAAGATTTAATTCCTAAATTTGGTTGGATTCATTATTTTGGAAGCTATGATTTTAAGAAAAAGGGAGGAATTTTTGGTAAAATTTTAGTTCCGGTGTGCAGAATAATTTCTACTAATCTACTGGAATGTCCTGAGTTAGAGAATGCACGTCTTGATTTAAACAATGGATTAATTATTGTTAAAAATGAAACTTATCCCGTAAAAGAACTCTATTTTCGAGATAAGAATTTTTTACATAAAAAAGAATTTTATCCTCAAGGTTTTGTAATTGAAATTGTAAAAGGTGCCAATAATCAAACTGGACTTTTTATAGTTCAGCCTCCTTTTGATAAAAGCCTTTTTAATAATATGTTTATTTTAAGAAATTATGACCCTCGTTATTTTGAACTCGTCTATGACAATTTTCCTAATATGGTTGTATACAAAGTTAAGTCTGAGTGAGGACGAGTTTTATGAAAATAAATCTAAACGAACTTGAGCTAAAACCCCATCCCAAGTTTCAAGGAGTAAAAATCGCCTATATCCTAACAAAAGAAAAAACCCAGGCCTTAAGTATAACAGTACTTGAGATTAAACCAGGAATTGAAATTCCAGTGCACTCTCATGAAAAGGAAGTCGACACCATATTAGTCTTAAAGGGAGAAGGTGAAATATATATAGAAGGAAAAAAAGCCCCCCTGAAAGAAGGAGATTGTGTAGCAATTCTACCTGGAATGAAGCACGGAGTTAAAAATACAGGCGCAAAACCTCTCTTTTGTTACATCGTGCATGCCCCTGCTTTATGGTAAACTTTATATTTATGGTAAACTTTATAGGAGGAAGGAATGGAGATTTTAGAAAAGGCAAAAATACTTATTTCTGCACTTCCTTATTTCCGTCATTTCTATGGCAAAGTTATAGTTATTAAATATGGTGGCCATGCAATGGTTGATGAAGAATTGAAAAAAGCTTTTGCCAAAGATATTGTTTTAATGAAATTTGTAGGTATAAAGCCTATAATTGTGCATGGAGGAGGACCCCAGATTAGTAAAGTTATGGAAAAAATGGGTATAAAGCCCACTTTTGTTGAAGGGCAAAGAGTAACTGATGAAGAAACAATGAATGTGGTAGAAATGGTTTTAGCAGGTATTGTAAATAAGGAAATAGTAAGTTTAATAACTCAAGCAGGTGGTAAAGCAGTTGGTCTCTCGGGTAGGGATGGTAATTTAGTAGAAGCAGAAAAAATGACATTATATAAATATGTAGGAGAAGACAGACCCCCAGAGATCATAGATATAGGAAGGGTAGGGAAGGTTAAAAAAGTAAATCCTGAAATCTTGTATACACTAATTGAAAGAGATTTTATACCCGTAATAGCCCCGGTAGGAATTGGACCAGAAGGTGAAGCTTATAATGTTAATGCAGATTTAGTTGCAGGAGCCATCGCAGGAAGTATTGCTGCGGAAAAACTTATCTATTTAACTGATGTAGAAGGTGTAAAAGATAAAGAAGGCAATCTCATTTCTACTTTGTATGTTGAGGATATAGAGGACTTAATAAAGTGTGAGGTAGTGAAGGGAGGAATGATTCCAAAACTTAAAAGTGCTCGCAAAGCTATAAAAGAGGGGGTTAAAAAAGTTCATATTATAGACGGTAGACTTCCCCATAGCGTTCTAATAGAACTTTTTACTGATGAAGGTTTAGGTACCCAAGTTCTTTCAAAGGGGGATGGAAATGAATAAAAAGGAGCTTCCACCAAGTTACGACCCAAAAGCAGTAGAAGAGAAATGGTATAGAATTTGGGAAGAAAAAAAGCTTTTTGAGCCTACCTTAGATCCTAATAAACCCAAGTTTTCTATGGTTATACCACCTCCCAATATAACAGGATTTTTACATATTGGACATGCATTAAATACGACCCTCCAAGATGTTTTGGCTCGTTTTAAAAGAATGGATGGATATGATGTTTTATGGATCCCAGGTACAGACCATGCAGGAATTGCAACACAAAATGTAGTTGAAAGAGAGTTAGCTAAAGAAAGTTTAAGTAGAGAGCTCTTAGGAAGAGAAAAATTTTTAGAAAAAGTTTGGGAATGGAAAGAAAAATATGGAAGTAGAATAATAGAGCAGCTAAAAAAACTGGGCGCAAGCTGTAGTTGGAGCTATGAAAGGTTTACTATGGATGAAAGCTTGTCACAAGCTGTAAGAGAAGTATTTTATAGACTTTGGAATGAAGGTCTTATTTATAGAGGAGATTATATCATCAACTGGTGCCCAAGATGTCACACAGCCCTTGCAGATTTAGAAGTAGAATTCGAATCTAAGCCCGGGAAACTTTGGTACATTAAATATCCCTTAGAGGATAATTTAGGATTTATTACCGTTGCCACAACAAGACCAGAAACTTTGCTTGGAGATACAGCTGTTGCAGTACATCCAGAAGATGAAAGATATAAACATCTCGTTGGTAAATTTCTCATATTACCCCTTCTTAAAAGAAAAATTCCTATTATTGCAGATAAAGTTGTTGATCCAGAATTTGGTACAGGTGCTGTAAAAATAACTCCAGCTCATGATTTTAAAGATTTTGAGGTTGCTAAAAGGCATAATTTACCTTTTGTAAAGGTTATCGATGAATGGGGCAAAATGACAAAAGAAGCAGGACCTTATGCAGGATTAGATAGATTTGAAGCAAGAAAAAAAGTTATTGAAGACTTAATTAAAGAAAATCTTTTGTATTCCGAAGAAGATTATAATTTGGTATTAGGACATTGTTACAGATGTAATACTATTATAGAACCACTCCTATCTAAACAATGGTTTATAAAGATGAGACCTTTAGCCCAGCCTGGTATAGCTGCAGTTGAATATGGTTTTATCAAATTTTATCCAGAGAATTGGAAAAATTTATACTTTGATTGGATGAAAAATATTAGAGACTGGTGTATTTCTCGTCAAATCTGGTGGGGACACAGGATACCTGTTTGGTATTGTAATTCCTGTGGAGAAGTTATAGTTTTAAAAGAAGAAAAAATTGAAAGCTGTCCTAAATGTGCCAGTAGTGATCTTACAGCTGATGAAGATGTGCTTGATACATGGTTTTCTTCTGCACTTTGGCCCTTTTCTACTATGGGTTGGCCAGAACAAACAACCACCCTTAAAACCTTTTATCCTACTTCAGTCTTAGTTACAAGTTTTGATATTATCTATTTCTGGGTTGCTCGTATGATTATGATGGGACTTCACTTTATGGGTGCTATTCCATTCTATAAAGTCTACATTCATGCCCTTGTGCGTGACGAAAAAGGACAAAAAATGAGCAAAAGCAAAGGAAATGTGATAGATCCTCTTGAGATAATAGAAAAATTTGGCTGTGACGCTTTAAGATTTACTCTTGTTGCTCTTGCTGCTCAAGGAAGAGATATAAAACTATCCCTTAAACGTATTGAAGGATACAAACACTTTATTAACAAAATTTGGAATGCTGGAAGATTTGTTCTAATGAACATAGATGATTTAGATAAAGAAGATCTAAAGGCATTAGATTTTAACACATTACCACTTTTTTCTAAATGGATTTTACATCGATTGATGACAACAATAGCTAAAGTGAGAGTAAAATTTGAAGAGATGGAATTTGATCAAGCTGCTATGGCTCTTTACCATTTCTTTTGGGATGAATTTTGTGATTGGTATTTAGAAATTTCAAAGATTTACCTAAAAAGCAATCAATTTAAAAAATCTACGCAGGCAGTTCTTTACTTAGTTTTAAATTATGTACTTAGATTGCTTCATCCATTTATACCATTTATTACAGAAGAACTCTGGAACAATTTACCTTTCCAAGAAGAACCTTTCCTTTTAAAAACAACTTATCCTCAAAAATTGGACATACCTATCCATCAAGATGAACTTTTCATTGCAAATTTAGTTATGGAGATAATCACCTCTATAAGGGCTATAAAAACAGAATATAATCTCTCTTCCAAAAAGGATATACCAACTACCTTCGTAAATAATAAAGAAATTATATCAAAATTAGAGGACCAAAAAGAAATTATAACTAATCTTGCCAAAATTGAATCAATAAACTTAAAAGAAAATCACGAAAGAGAAAGGGGAGAAATTACAATAACTTTATCTTCTGGTGAATTATATTTAAATTTAAAAAATTTACTTGACTTTGAAAAAGAAATTGTTAGACTAAAAAAAGAAAAGAAAAAAATAGAAGATAAATTGGTACTTATTGAAAAAAAATTTAGCAATCCACAGTTTTTGGAAAAAGCCCCGTTAGAGATTATTGAAAAAGAAAAAGAAGAAATGAATGAATTGAAATTGCGTTTAAAAAAGATTGAAAATTATATCAAAAGTCTCTTATGGTAGGTAAAGATAGAAGATATTATACTCGGTATAATGTAAATCTTCAATGTGTTATTAGTTTAGAAAATGGACTTAATTTAAATGGCGAAATTTTAGATTTAAGTATTGAAGGAGCAAAAATTAGAATCCTTCAAGATGCACCTCTTAATGTGAAAGACACTCTTTATTTACAAATAAAGGATCCCGATAAAAATATTGGTTTTAAAGCGAAAGCTGAGACTCGCTGGGTTGCAAAAGAGAATATTTATACAATCTTTGGTGTTAAATTTATTGGATTAAGAATGCAAGACAAAGATGTAATATCAAAAATACTTTCTGAGATAGCCTTATCTCAGCTATCGGAAATATATTTATAAACCTTGTAGATTTAGTTATTGAGTTCTAACTTAACAATTTTAGAAACTCCTTTTTCTTCCATAGTCACACCAATTAAAGTATCTACTTCTTTTATAACATTAAGATTGTGAGTTATTAATATCACTTGAGAAAAGGTTTTAATTTTTTTTAATAACCTTATAAACATAAGAGAGTTTTTTTCATCAAGTGCTGCATCAACTTCATCTAATATACAAAAGGGGCCAGGCTTGGTGAGATAAAACGCAATAAGTAATGCAATAACACAAAGGGATTTTTCTCCTCCTGATAACATATTAATATGTTTAATATTTCTATGGGGCAATTGAATTTTTAAATCAATCCCAGCCTTAAGAGGATCTTCTTCAGTAAAATAAAGATTAGCAGTTCCTCCTTCCATAACTAAAGGAAAAATTTCTAATAATTTTTCATTTACAATAGCTATTGTTTCTATAAGTTTAGTTTTTGCCTTTTCTCTTAGCACTTTTAAAACTTCTCTTAAATCAGTGATAGCCCTCTCTAAATCATTTTTTTGCAAACTTAAATTTTGATATCTTTCATGAACTTCCTCAAATTCTTTAATGCTTGCTAAATTTACCTCTTGAAAACCTTTTAACTCTTCCTTTATCTCATCAATCCTTTTTACTAACATCTGGTAATTTAAATTTTCTATTTCTTCCAAGTCACTTTCCATAGATTCTAATTCTTCTTTCCACTCCATCCAATCTTTCTTTAAATTATCAAGCACTAAATTCAACTCAGTTAATTTAATTTCTTGATTATAAACTTGCTTATTAAGATTATCTTTATCTTTTTCAAAATCCTTCTTTCGCTCTAAAATAATTTTTAATTTTTTATTTATCTCTTCTATTTTTTCTTCTATAACTTTATATTTATCTAAAATATGGCTATATTCGGTTTGCATCTTTTCTTGAGTGCTTTTCCTGTGTTTAAACTTCTCTCTCAAATAGTTTAATTCGTTAATAAGTAGTTCCTTTTTATAACGAAAATCTTTTATAAATTTTTCAGTTTTTTCTAAATCTCTTTCTACTTCAGTTAATCTTTTTAGTAATTCTTCCTTTTCTGTTTTTAACTTTATTAAATCTTTTTCTAAAGATACGACTTCCTTTTCTTTATCTATTAATTCACTCTCTACTATTCTAAATTCTTTTTCAAGCTCCTCTTTTTGCTTCGTTAAATTTTCCTCTTGTAAAATGAATATTTCTTTTTTTTCCATTACTTCTTTTAGCTCCCTTTCTTTCTCAGTAAGCTCATTTCTTTTTTTTTGCATTAATTCCATTAAGCTTTTCAAATTTTCTTCCCATCTTATCTTTTGTTGATTTATTTGATTTAAAGTAAGGTTGAAGTTTCTAATCTCCTCTTGAATTTTTGACTTTTTTAAAGTTAGTTCTCTTATTTTGCCTTCTAATTTATGCATTTTAGCCAAAATCTCGTTCTCCTTCAAATTCAATTCCTTAACATGTTTTTCTTTTAAAGTATATTGTTCTCTAAGTTCATTCATTTCTTTTTGTAGACTATAATAACCTTTTTTCTTCGCATTTATTTTAAGAATAAAACCATAGGGAGTAAATAAAAGTTTATCTTTAAAGGCATATACGAATTTGTTTATATTACTTGGTAAAGTTTCTATTTTTTCAATCTCAGTAATCTCGAAAGTTAATTTATCAAGGTGCTCTTTTAGAATAAAAATATAATTTTTTTCTTCAGCATCTCCTATTTCTTTTATTTCCTCTATACTATTTATAATAATAGCTTTTAGGAGATCACCATAAAAAATTTCTAATAAAGACAATTTTTCCACATCTAAGTTGAGAAAATTACCTAAGGTTCTTTCCCGCCATCGAGGATCTATATCTTCTTTTTTAATGATGTTATTAAGCAATGTTAAATTATTCTTTAAGTTTTTTAAATGAATTTCAAAATACACTTTTTTTGTTCTAATTTCTTCTAATTCTTTCTTCTTTTGAACTTCAATTTGTCTTAAATTTTCAAGTTCCTCATCAATCTTCAAT
>JBKBJB010000017.1:0-9731 GCA_046294055.1 Caldimicrobium sp. | reverse complement strand
GTGCAGGAAATAGAAAGAATAAAAAAGCAGATATTAAGAATTCTTGTCCAAAAACAGGCGACTTTTTGGGAACTTATCAATTATCAAGATGCTCATTTGGTTTCTTTTTTGCAAGCTCTAAAAGAGCTTCTTCAAGAATATAAAATCATATATGAAAAACCCTATTTTAGGATTAATAAAATTGCTCCTTCTATAGAACCATATCATGATCCTGGTTGTTTATTTTGTAACCCCTTTAATGTAGATCCCTATTGGAAAGATATCTTAGAAAAATTTAAAAAAATTACGAAGAATAGGCCTTTACCTACGAGTGATTTTGATCAAGGGTTTATTAGAGTGGAAGATACTATTAAAAGAACAGCTTTTATATATCTAAGAGGAGATTTAGAGAACACTGAAATTTTTATTTTAGGTGATGATGACTTAATCTCAATTTCCTTAATGCTTACAGGTTTGCCTAAAAAAATAGTTGTTGTGGATATTGATGAACGAATTAATAGTTTTATCAGAGAAAATGCAGAAAAGATTGGGTATAAAGATTTGGAAGTTTATAATTATAATGTGATTGAAGATCTACCGGATTTTTTGAAAGGAAAGTTTGATGTGTTTATAACAGATCCTGTTGAGACACAAAAAGGCCTTAAATTATTTATAGCTCGTTGTATAAGTAGTTTAAAAGGAGTTGGATCCGTTGGTTATATGGGTTTTACTCATAGAGAAGCTTCATTATTGAAATGGAGAGATTTCCAGAAATTTTTGATTGAGGCAGGATTTGTTCTTACAGATATTTTGAGAGATTTTACAACTTATCCAGAAGAAGATAATTCTTGGGAAGACTTTTATAGAACCTATAGAATTATGAAGGAGTTTGATTTAGAATTGCCTAATACTGACTGGTATAAGTCCTGTCTTTTAAGATTTGAGATGATTGAGGGGCCCTATTTGCCAGAAATAGATGTTCCTAAAGATTTAGAAGAACTATATTTTGACGAAGAAGCTTGGGCAACCCCGTTGCCATCCTATTTGGCAGAAAAAAAATCAAATTAAAGGAGAAGGACTATGTCCTATTCAACTTCTGATTTTAGAAGAGGACTAAAAATAGAATGGGAAGGGAAGCCTTACGAAATTATAGAATTTCAACACTCTAAAGTGGCTCAGGGGCAGGCTACAGTGAGAACAAAACTTAGAGATCTTTTAACAGGAAGAGTAATTGAAGTAAACTTTCGTTCAGGTGAAAAATTTGAAAAACCTGATTTGCAAGAACGGGAAGTGCAATATTTATATAAAGAAGGAGATAGATATGTTTTTATGGACTTAGAAGATTATGATCAAATTTATGTTTCAGAGAAAGAGGTGGGTGATTCAGGAAAATTTTTGACTGAGACTTTACAAGTAAGTATCCTCTATTACAAAGGAAAAGTTATTGGTATTGAGCTCCCCAAGGTTGTAGAGCTTAAGGTAATAAAGACGGAACCGGGTGTTAAAGGTGATACAGTTAGTACACCCACAAAACCAGCTACTTTAGAGACGGGACTAATCATTCAAGTCCCACTATTTATTGAAGAAGGTGACATTGTTAAAGTTGATACAAGAACTGGTGAATATTTAGAGAGAGCAAGTTAATGTTAACTTTAAAAAAACTTCAACTTTTTAAAGACTACCTTCAAAGTGGTGAATTTATAAAAGATTTTGAGAACAGACCACCTGATGGTCAAGCAGAAATGTTAGATATGATTGATTTGCTTTTTGAAATCTGTGAAATAGCTGATGAAGTAATTAGCAAACATTTTTATCGGAAGTGGGGAGAAGAGTTAGTAAAACCTAAAACATAAAATAGATGCCATTTTACCTTCGTGCTCGTACCTATTTTCAATATGCTCAACTTCTATTAGATGATGTTCTTTCTGGGAAAAAAAGGTTATCCTTTAATCATTTAAAAGAGATCTTTTGGCAAGCTTTAAAAGCCCTTTATGCTTTATCAGAAACTAAGGTCCCAGAAACCCCACCTACGCCAGAGGAAGTGATTAATAAAATTTTATCTACCTTAAATGAGAGAGAAAGAGAAAAAATTTTGTTTTTAAAAGATATATTTTTTTCAGAAAAGACCTCTGATATTGATCCCAGAGAGTTACGCACACTATTTGAAGAGATAAAAGATATTATGGGGTGGCTTAAAGGGATGTTAAAAATTTGAATTGTATATTTAGTTTTTAGGTTTAAAATGGTATTACTATGGATAAAGAGAGAAGGGAAATTTACTTACAAATACTTGCTTGTCCAAAATGTAAAGGAGATTTAGAGTATAGGGAACTCCATAATTTAAACGATTCACCTTTAAAAGAAGGTTTTTTTTGTAAAAAGTGTAAATTATTTTATCCTCTTGTTAATGATATTCCTGATATGCTCCCAGAAGAGGCTATAAATTTAGCTGATGAGCTTCCCTAAAGAGCCAGATCCTGCTCTTTTTTTTATTGCAGTAACCGAAAGAGAAAAAGGTTTTTTCTTGGAACTTAAGCATATTTTTGAAGAGGATTTAGGAATGTTATTACTGCAAAGTTCAACATATAATTTTTCAGAATTTACAGATTATTACGAAAAAGAGATGGGGAAGCCACTGTGGAAGACTTTTTATTTTTTTGAATATTTAAAGGATCCAAGTTTCTTAGTAGATTTCAAACATTTGTGTTTTAAAATTGAAAGAGAATATGCAACTTTAGAGGGCAATAGAAGAATTAATATAGACCCAGGTTATTTAACTCTATCAAAGGTAGTCCTTTCCACTTTTAAGGATTATGTACATCGTATTTATTTGGGAAATTCGGTTTATGGAGAGGTAACCTTGATTTTTAGAGAAGGGACTTTTCAACCTTTAGCTTGGACCTATCCAGATTACAAGAAAGAAGAAGTTATTCAAACCTTCAATCTTGCTCGCAAGCTCTATAAGGAAAAATTACATGCTTGTAGATAAATACGGTAGAGCAATAACATACCTTCGCATCTCGTTAACGGATAGATGTAATTTTCGTTGTATCTATTGTCAAAGAAAGGGTCCTTTTACTTATTTACCCCATGAAGAAATTCTTACCTATGAGGAAATAGAAGAAATAGTAAGGGAAGCTGTGAATTTGGGAGTGAAAAGGGTTCGTTTAACAGGTGGTGAACCTCTTTTAAGGTCCCATGTGGAAAAGTTAATAAAAAAGCTTACTTCCATTCCAGGAATAGAGGATTTAAGTCTTACTACTAATGGTTATTTTTTATTGAAAAAGGCAGACCTTTTGAAAATGGCTGGTTTAAAAAGAATAAACATTAGTTTAGATACATTGAATCCTGAAAAATTCAGAAAAATTACAGGAGGGTTTGAGTTTGAAAAGGTCTGGAAAGGAATACTTCGTGCCTGGGAAATAGGGTTTCAACCTTTAAAGATAAATGTGGTTGTGATTAAGGATTTAAATGAGGAAGAAGTGGTGGAATTAGCAAAGTTAACTTTAACTTACCCATGGGAAGTTAGGTTCATAGAATTTATGCCTATTGGTCGTTATGTCCATTGGTCGCATAAGAATTTTGTTTCTATAAAGGAAATTAAAGCTAAGATTGAAACCTTTTTACCGTTAGAAGAAGTGGATAGTTATGGGGGAGGACCTGCTAAAACTTTTCAAATGAAAGGTGCAATAGGTAAGATTGGTTTTATCTCACCTTTAAGTGAACATTTTTGTCATAGATGTAATCGTTTTAGGATTACTGCAGATGGAAGATTAAGGGCTTGTCTTTTTTCTGATAAGGAAATAAATTTGAAAGAGTATTTAAGAGGGGGGAAAGGTACTTTAGAGGAGGCTTTCTATTTAGCTCTTCAAATGAAGCCTGAAAGAAGGATATTAAGATACATCAACAGAAGTATGCGTGCTATTGGAGGTTAAGGGATGGAATTTTTTTATACTTTTGGGTTTTTAAAGTCTGAGAAACCAGATTATTTAATAAAGCTGGAAAAACCTGTAACAAGAAATACATATGTTCTTGTAGAATTTCCAGAAGGTAGAAAAGAAGTTTTTTTAGTAAAGGACTTCTGTTTTAAACTTCCTATGAATATAGATAATCTTCCGGTAGTTCTAAGAAAAGCTAATCCTAAGGAAATTTCTTCTTATGAAAAGAGGAGGGAATTAGAAAAGAAAGGAAAAGAGTATTGTCTTAAATTTGCCCAGGAGCTTGGGCTTGAAATGAACTTGGTAGATGTAGAATGCTATTTTGATAAGAGTAAAATAATTTTTTACTATACTGCAGAGGGTAGAATAGACTTTAGAGAATTAGTTAAGCAATTAGCCAGTGCCCTTAGGATGCGCATAGAGATGAGGCAAATCGGGGTCAGAAATGAAACTGCCATTACAGGCGGGATTGGACCTTGTGGAAAAGAATTTTGTTGTGCCCAATTTTTAAAAAGTTTTTCTTCTCTTTCCATAAAAATGGCTAAGGAGCAGGGATTAATTCTTGACCCTAATAAAATTTCTGGACACTGTGGCAGGCTTCTTTGTTGTCTTGCCTATGAAGCTAAAATATATCAAGAGTTTTTAGCTGGATTTCCCAAGGTCGGGAGTAGAATTTCCCTCTCTGGGAAAAATTATAAAGTAATAAAATATAATATTTTTCAACATGTTGTACTTTTAGAGGGTGAGGGAGGAATTTGTTATAATTTGAGTTTGTCTGAGTTTAAAAATTTTGTCGTTACTGAGGAGGCTTCAGAGGAGGGAGGAAAGGAATGGCAAGAATGAAAGATTACTTTTACATTACTACTCCTATCTATTATGTAAATAGTTATCCGCACTTAGGACATGCCTATACTACTATTATAGCAGATGGACTTGCCCGTTTTTATAGAATTAAAGGTTATGAAGTATTTTTTTTAACTGGGACTGATGAACATGGAGATAAAATTGTAAAATCTGCTAATGAAGCTGGGTTAGCTCCACAAGAATTTGTAGACAAAATTGCAGAAAAATTTAAATCTACTTGGGATTTTTTAAATATTTCCTATAACAATTTTATAAGGACAACTAATCCCACTCATAAACGAGTTGTACAGACTCTTTTACAAAAACTTTATGAGAAGGGAGAAATTTATTTAGATGAGTATGAGGGAAATTATTGTTTTGGATGTGAGCGTTTTTTGACTCCTAAAGAACTTGATGAGAGAGGCTATTGCAGGGATCATCAAAAACCACCAGTCTATCTAAAAGAAAAAAATTATTTTTTTAATTTAGAAAAATATAGAGAATGGTTGAGAACCTATATTGAAAAAAAAGATTTTATTTATCCTCCTTTTTATAAAGAGGAGGTTTTAAATCTATTAGAGGAGCCTCTTCCACCTCTTTGCATTTCAAGACCCAAAAGCAGATTAGCATGGGGGATAGAATTACCTTTTGATAAAGATTATGTTACTTATGTATGGTTTGATGCTTTAATTAATTATCTCTCTGGGATAGGGTTCCCTGACAATCCTGAATGGTCAAAGTTTTGGGAGAAATCTCATCATATCATCGCCAAAGACATTCTAAAGCCTCATGCCATTTACTGGCCCATTATGCTTAAAGCCTTGGATTTTCCTGTTTATAATAAACTCTATGTTCATGGTTATTGGTTAATGCATAAGTGTAAAATGTCAAAATCCTTAGGAAATGTGGTAGACCCTATTGAAATAGTAAATACTTTTGGAAGAGATCCTTTAAGATACTATCTTTTTAGGGAAATGGCTTTTGGTTATGATACAGAATTTAATATGGAAAATTTTCTTGTTAGATATAACGCAGATTTAGCTAATGATTATGGTAATTTACTTTATAGAACACTTAGCCTTATAGAAAAATATTTTGAAGGAAAAGTTCCACCTTATGCTCCCCTTGAGAGCGAGGATTTAGCATATAGAGAAAAAATAGAAAAGGCTTTTAAGAAATTCTTAGAACTTTTTGAAAACCTGCAATTTCATTTAGCTTTAGAAGAGGTCTGGCAAGCTATTAGATTTTCCAATACTTACATTGATAAGAGAGCTCCTTGGTCAAAAATTAAAGAGGGTAACAAAAGCATGGCAGGAACAATTTTAAGAAATCTTCTTTCAGGAATAAAAGCTTTAGCCTTTGTTTTATACCCTGTTATGCCAGAAAGTTCAGAGAAAGTGCTTTCCTCTCTTTCTTTATCTCTTGCAAAGATGACCTTACAACAAGCTTTAGACTGGAACTTACCTGAGGAAGGCTCTATAATGAAAAAAGGGGAACCTCTTTTCCCCAGAATAGATAATAGGGAGTCCTTTGAAGAAAATCAAATCTCGGAGGAAAAGGTAATGGAAGAAAAAAAGGGATACTACACCCTTGATGAATTTAAAAAGTGGGACTTAAGGATAGGAAAAGTGATTTTTGCAGAGAGAATAGAAGGTACAGACAAACTTTTAAGGTTAGAAGTGCTTTGTCCTGAAAAAAGGCAGATTGTTTCTGGAATAGCTCAATATTACAAGCCTGAAGAATTAATTGGTAAAGAAATAGTTTTAGTTGTGAACTTGAAGCCAGCAAAAATAAAAGGTGTCTTATCTGAAGGAATGTTACTCGCAGCCCATGATGAAAATGGTTTAACTTTAATTATACCTGAAAGAAAGGTAAAGCCTGGAGCGCAAATTTCCTGAGGATGGCTAAAAGTGGCTTATTTTAATCCATTTGAATTATCCTTTGAAGCTCTTTTAGAAATTTGCAAAGAAAGACATGGACATCTTTGTGCAGGGCAAGTACTTGGTGCAAAACTTTCTCTTTTAGGTTTAGAATTAATTGGTATTAGAGATCCCTATGGGACGGATCGAAAAAAATTTTTAGTCTATGTAGAGATTGATAGATGCGCCACTGATGCCATTCAAACAGTTACTGGTGCAAGTCTTGGAAAAAGGACTATGAAATTTTTGGATTATGGAATAATGGCTGCAACTTTTTTAAATTTGGAAACAGGGGTTGCTTTTAGAATCTTGGCAAAAGAAGAGGCAAAAGAGAGAGCTAAAATCTATTTTCCAGAGATAAAAAATGCAGCTCAAAGAGAACTTATGGCTTATAAAATTATGCCCATTGGTGAATTATTTGAAGTGAGCAAGGTGAAAGTGCATTATGCTGAATGCGACCTTCCAGGAAAAACAAGAAAAAAAGTAATTTGTACTCAATGTGGTGTCGTTGTAAGAGACGGCAAAGAGGTTTGGAAGGAAGGTAAACCTTTCTGTAAAATCTGTGCGGGTTTGAGTTATTTTAGCCTGGAGGCCAATCCATAGGCCTTCCAGCTAAAACATGAAAATGCACATGAAAAACTGTCTGCCCAGCCTCTTCTTTACAATTAACTACTACTCTATAACCTCTTTCAGCAAAACCAAGCTCTTCCGCAATTTTTTTTATAATCAAATAAATATGTCCAATTAACTCTTTATCTTCTTCCTGGAGCTCCAAAAGGGTAGGAATATGTTTTTTAGGAATAACTAAAATATGAAAAGGGGCTTGTGGGTTAATATCGTGAAAAGCAAGCACTTTATCATCTTCATACACCATCTTACAAGGTATTTCCTTATTAACTATTTTACAAAAAATACAACTCATTGCTCCCTCCTTTATAGATTAAAACTTTTTATAGGTAAGGTTTTAAAATTTCAATAATTTCTTTTAGTTTAAGAGAGCTTTGGTGAAGAGCCTCCCTTAATTCTTTAGCTTCTTCATAGGCAGTTAAGCGATTTGCCAAATCTTCAAATTCTTTTGCATGTTCCTCTGTGTGTTCTATATAATGCTTAAGAATATGTTTAATTTTTTTTATTTCTTCCATAGACCCTCCATCCTTGAGGTAGCCTATTTTTATACAATAAAGCAAATTTATGTAAAAGCAAGAGAAAGTCTATTACATTATTTGTTTCATTTTAATAAGTAAGGTGATGAAGTTTTTAGTGTCTAATTTTTAATTTATGCTAAAATATAGATTGTTTAAAATCTCAAGAGATTCGTTGGAGGAGAAAGATGGACTGGAAAGAGACCTTAAATCTCCCTAAAACCCATTTTCCAATGAAAGCAAACCTTACTGATAGGGAACCACACATTTTGGAGTTTTGGGAAAAGGAAAAGATTTATGAAATAGTATTAGAAAAGAAAAAAGGAGGACCTCTTTTTATTTTACATGATGGTCCACCTTATGCCAATGGTCATATTCATTTAGGAACAGCCTTAAATAAAATTTTGAAAGATATCATTGTTAAAAGTAAACTCCTTATGGGATACTATGTTCCTTATATACCGGGCTGGGATTGTCACGGGCTTCCTATAGAACTTAATGTAGAAAGAGAGTTAAAGGTAAAAAAGGGAGCATTGCCACCCTTGACTATAAGGGAAGCTTGCAGAAAATACGCTGAGCGCTTTATAAATATTCAAAGAGAAGAATTTAAAAGATTAGGTGTTTTTGCTTTTTGGGAAAAACCATATCTTACTATGGATCCCTCTTATGAAGCTGTTATTGCAAGAGAATTTTTAAGATTTTTAGAGAGTGGTCAGGTCTATAAAAAGAAAAAGCCAGTTTTTTGGTGCCCCTATTGTGTTACAGCTTTAGCTGAAGCTGAAGTAGAATATGAACCTCATATCTCACCTTCAATTTATGTAAAATTTCCTTTAAGAGAGGAAACTAAAAAGTTTCTTGAGAAAGAACTGGGTTTAAACCTTGAGAAACCCACCTTTATTCTTATTTGGACCACTACCCCATGGACATTACCAGCAAATTTAGCCTTGGCCTTCCATCCTGAATATGATTATCTTTTAATTGAACTTGAAAGGGAATATTTAATTTTAGCTGAAGGAAGACTTACAAGTCTTTGTGTTGAATTAGATAGGCCTCTTCCGCCTATTTTAGCGCGTTTTAAAGGAAATCTTTTGGAAAACTTAAAGGCAAAACATCCCTTTTATGAGAAGGATTCCATTATAGTACTTGCAGATTTCGTTACCTTAGATACAGGAACAGGTATAGTTCATATAGCACCAGGCCATGGTGAAGAAGACTATTTGGTTGGGTTGAAATATGATCTTGAAGTATATGTACCAGTTAATAGTGAAGGTAGATTTTATGAAAATGTGCCTTTAGTGGGGGGTTTAACCTTAGAAGAAGCAGATTCTGTTATTTTAGATACCCTCAAGAATACAGGGTTGCTATTAAAATTAGATAAAATTACTCATAGCTATCCCCATTGCTGGCGGTGTAAAAAGCCTATTATTTTCCGTGCTGAGGATCAATGGTTTATTTCTATGGAAGCAAAAGGTTTAAGGGAAAAGGCTTTAAAAAGTTTAGACAAAGTAAAATTTATCCCTTCTTGGGGAAGGAACCGTTTAGAAAGTATGCTTGAGAAAAGGCCAGATTGGTGTATTTCAAGACAAAGAGTTTGGGGTGTACCTATTGTAGTTTTTAAATGTAAAGAATGTGGCGCAATCTTAAAGGAATTTTCCTATTATAAGAAAGTAATTGAAATTTTTGAGGAAAAAGGATGTGATCCATGGTTTATTGAACCAGCAGAAAAACTTCTTCCTGAAGGAACGAAGTGTCCTGTCTGTGGTGGCTCTACTTTTGAAAAAGAAAAAGATATTTTAGATGTTTGGTTTGATTCCGGGGTTTCTTTTGCGGGGGTTTTAGAAAAAAGAGAGGAATTGAAATTTCCAGCTCATCTTTATTTGGAAGGTTCAGATCAACATAGAGGTTGGTTT
>JBKBJB010000016.1:0-9737 GCA_046294055.1 Caldimicrobium sp. | reverse complement strand
TCTTGAAGAATTTCCATGGGTTGAAAAAAAATTAGAGGAAATTTTAGCAAGAGAGGTTCTAATTTCTGAAACCGTAGAGAAAATTTTAGATATTATATCAACTTTTTATTCGGAGAATAATATAACAGACATTAGGGATAAATTACTTCTATTATCAGTAGATAAAACAATTTTTCACTAAATTGAGGTATGGAAAAATCAATTTTATCAAGAGCCCTTGAAATATTGAAAATTGAAAAAGAGGGCTTGGAATCCCTTATATCCCATTTAGATAACTCTCTTGAGAAGGCTATTGAACTAATTTTGAATACCCATGGTAGAGTGATAGTTACAGGAGTGGGAAAAAGCGGAGTTATTGGTAGAAAAATCTCAGCAACCTTATCATCCACAGGAACACCTTCCTTTTTTCTACATCCTGTAGATGCCCTGCATGGAGACTTAGGAATGGTAACATCTGATGATCTGCTTTTAGCATTATCTTATTCTGGAAATACTTTAGAAGTTTGCGAAGTTGTAAAGATACTCAAACAAAGGAAAATTCCTGTAATTTCAATGACTGGAAATAAAAAGAGCGTGTTAGCAGGTCTTTCTGATGTAGTTTTAAATACTGAAGTTCCAAGAGAAGCCTGCCCTTTTAACCTTGCACCCACAACCAGTACCACAGCTATGCTTGCCTTAGGAGATGCCATAGCTATTATTCTCTTTGAACTAAGAGGGCTAAAAGCAGAAGATTTCAGAAAAAATCATCCAGGAGGGTCCTTAGGTGAAAGATTAAAAGTAAAGGTAAAAGAAATTATGCTTACCAGAGAAAAGATTCCCCTTGTAGAAGAAGGCACACCATTAACAGAAGCCTTAGAGGAATTAAACAATAAGCGTTTAGGAGCAGTGTTAGTTGTTAACTCCCTTGGACATTTAACAGGCATCTTTACAGACGGAGACTTAAGAAGACTTATCACTAAATATAAAACACTTCCTGAGGTAAAAATAGAAGAGGTTATGACTAAAAATCCCAAAAAGATAGAAGAAAATAGACTTGCAGCAGAAGCCTTAGAATTAATGGAAAAACATCAAATAACCGTTCTTCCTGTGGTTAATTTTGACGGTTCATTAGTAGGTATTCTTCATCTACACGATATCCTTGGGAAAGGAAGCTTTAAGTTCCATCTCTAAGGAGAAGTTCTTTTAGAAGATTTTTAACTTCTAAAAACAAAGAGTCTACACTTTTCCAGGCTGGGAGGGTTATATAATTAAATAAAGGTAAGATTTGAGAATAGTTGTAGGCGATCCTTCTTAATTCATCTTCTTTTTCAAAAATACTTTTCTCATCTCCTCTTTTAAAAACCCTTTTTATAGCTTCTTCAGGTGAAAGCTCTAAATAGATTACCCAATCCGGTAAGGGAGAAAAGGTCTCATTTATTTTTAGCAAATCTAAAAAATTCTCTTCATTTCCTTGATAAGCAAGGGTTGAAAGATAATACCGGTCAAGTATTATAGTTTTCCCTATTTTTAAATTTGGAAGAATAAAATTTTCTATATGCTCCCTTCTATCTAACAAGAAAAGCTCTAAAAGCTCCTTTTCTATGGTTGAATTTTCAATAATATTTTTTTTAGCTACAGCTTTTTGAGAAAGAAGAGTTTTAAGCTTTTGTCCATAGGTGCCCGAAGTGGGCTCAAATGAAAAAAGACAATCTTTGAAAGCTCTATCTTCCTGTAATAATTTAAAAATAGTGGTTTTTCCTGTGCCATCTATCCCTTCAAAAACAATAAACTTGCCCTTTCGGAAAAATTCCGCTTCTAAGCGCTCAAGTAAAAAATTTCTATTCTCAAAGGTTACCTCACAATAAAGGGCACCCCATTTATTAGACCAATCCTTAAGAAGTGGTTGATCTCCCTTCCCAAGGGTAGCAACAAGAGTTATCTTTTCCTTCCATAGATGTTCTAAAAAGTTAGAAAACTTTTCTGAAAATGCCTCCATTTTTCCTATCTCATCTATAAAAACAAGCACCTTCTCCTTAGCAGCTTCTAAATCTCTTTGAATAATTTCTACAAATTTTTCTAAGTTCTCAACAAAAACTAAATATCTTCCTACTTTGGGCATTTTCTTAGAAGGTGAGCCAACCATATTTACTTTTTTAGCTAAAGGAAAGGTAAGCGAAGGATCTCTAAGATAAATCAAATCAAAGCCGACCCTTTCTCCATTTTTTCGCACTTCCATTGTAATAAAGCCAGTAAGGTAATAATCTAAAAGCCTTTCAGAGAGAAGCGAATAAAGGGAAAAGATCAGGGTAGTTTTCCCAACACCTGGATTTCCATAAATAATCAAAGCCCTTCTTGGAGAGTGAAGAAACATTGCTATTTTTTAAAAGATTTTGAGTCTAAAAGGACATAGGTCGCACCTAACCCGCCATCACAGGGTCTTGCTGTAGCAAAGGCTAAAACATACTTTCTATAAGGTCCCTTTAAAAGCCATTCTTTTACTTTATTTTTAAGAACAGGTTCAGCCTTGGAAGATAAACCTCTCCCGTGAATAATAAGAACGCAGCTATATCCCTTAAGTAATGAATTTTTTATAAATTCTTCAAAAAGAATTTTTGCTTCTTCAACAAAAAGCCCTCTTAAATTAAGAGAAGCTTGAACAGAAAATTTCCCTTCTCGCAACTTCCATAAGATCTCCTTGCTTACCCAACTTTTCTTACCTTCTATGTATTCAGAAGTAAGGGATAAATTAACTTCCAGCTTCTGTGGTGGCCATTGTTTTTCTTTATGAAAAATGGGTTTTTTAGGAGAAAGGGTATAATGATAATTTTTATCTTTTAATGGTTTTACATTAGCTACCAGTTCATCCCAAGATTTTACTTTAAAAGGAAAGGAGGTATCTTCTTGGTTTTTAGAAATTGGGGGAAACCCAAAGAGTTCCCCCAATTTTTCAAAAAGCTTTGGCATAAAGAGATAGTCTAATTATTTTTTTAGGCCTTTTTCGAATATTCTTTGTGCTTTGGCGGCACCAGATTCAGCTTTTTGAGCAGCTGCTTCAGCCTTGTTTGCTGCCTCTACAGCCTTGTTTGCTGCCTCTATAGCCTTGTTTGCTGCCTCTACAGCCTTCTGAGAGGCTTCCTTTGCTTCACTTGCATCCACCCTCGCTGCATCTAATTGAGATTTCAAGCTGTTTATTTGGGCTTTCAAAGCGTTTAACTCATTTTCCAATTTTTTACAACAATCAGGTTCCTTTGGTGCAACAGGAGCAGACTGAGCCGCTGCCTTCTCCGTCACCTGAGGTGCTGGGCAAGTGCATGCAAACAATAATGCTGAACTAATTCCCAAAACTCCTAATTTCAAAACAAGTCCCTTCATCGCACACCTCCTATTTTATTTTTTTTAGCCTTTTATACATCCCATTGGCAAAAGCTTAGCTACTTTTTTTGTTAACCCTGCTTTACAAGTAGAATCAATAACTAAGGAGACATCTTTATAAGCAGAAGGTGCCTCTTCCGCTAAACCTTTTTTAGATTTTCCCATAACTATGATTCCCTTTTTTCTTAGCTCTTCCACTATTTCATCTGCACGAAAAATTTTCAAAGCTTGATTTCTACTCATAGTTCTACCAGCCCCATGGCAAGCTGATCCAAAGGCTTTTTCTTCACCTTCCTTTGTACCCACTAAAATTAAAGAAGCTGTTCCCATAGATCCACCAATAATTACAGGCTGTCCTACCTCTCTATAGGCTGCTGGAAGCTCCTTCCTTCCTGGTCCCCAGGCTCTGGTTGCTCCCTTTCTATGTACATAAAGTTTCCTTCTTTTGCCATCTATTATATGATACTCTACCTTACAGGTATTATGACTCACATCATAGAGAAGCTTGAGGTGAATATTTGGGAAAAATTTTCTAAAAACAGTTCTCACTAAATGTGTTATTACCTGTCTATTAGCTAAAGCACAATTAATGCCACAGCACATAGCTTTAAAATAGGCTTGTCCTTCCTCAGAATTTATAGGAGCACATACTAATTCTTTTTCTTTTATAGGGATATCATATTTTCTTGCAGCCTTTGCTAAGATGGGAAGATAATCTGAAGCAATTTGATGTCCTAATGCTCTTGAACCACAATGAATAGTTACCACTACTTGATTTAGGAAAAGCCCAAAAGCAGAAGCAACCTTGCTGTCATAAATCTCAGCAACATATTGAACCTCTAAGTAATGATTCCCTGAGCCTAAGGTGCCAACTTGACGGTGTTGTCTTTTTTTTGCTTCCATTGAGACATAGCTGGGATCAGCACCCTCCATACAGCCTTTTTCCTCAATGTATTCAAGGTCTTCAGGTAGCCCGTAGCCTTGCTCTACAGCCCATCTTGCCCCACCTACTAAAACCACATCCAATTCCTTAGGTGAGAGCTTAATTTCTCCTTCTGAACCCACACCAGATGGTATTGTCTCAAAAAGCTCTTTAATAATTTTTTCTAAATGGGGTTCCACATCTTTCTTCTCTAAAGGAGAAAGCAAGGTTCTCACACCGCAGGAAATATCATAGCCTACTCCACCCACAGAAATTATCCCACCCTCTTCAGGATCAAACGCAGCAACCCCTCCAATAGGAAATCCATATCCCCAATGAGCATCAGGCATAGCAAGTGAGGCTTTAACAATACCTGGAAGCTCCGCTACATTTGAAACTTGCTCATAGACCTTTTCATCCATTTCCTCAATTAATTTTTCACTACCGAATATTATTCCTGGAACCCGCATCTGACCCGCTTTAGGTATTTCCCATTCATAATCTGAAATCTTTCTTAGTTTTTTAAGCTCCATAGCCTATATACTAACATCCTTAATAAAATTCTAATCATAAAAGGGCTTCTGTCAAGTAAAATTTTTTATTGCTTAACTAAGCTTAATCCCACGCATCCAAACCTCCTTGGTAGCATAGGCATCCCTGCCTAAATCTACTGGAAGGGCAATTCACGCCCTGACCCATTTTTAGTAAAAACAGCTCAGACCCTGCCCCAAATCCTTATACAAAAACTCTATTCTTTCCCTAAAATATTTATATTGCATCTTTCCTCCCTTGGGTCATTTCACCCAAAACAAGGAACAACGCTACTTAGAAGATTTTGAGAATAGTTCTCAAGACATAATCAGGGGCTCGCTGCAAAAATTTCCCCTTTGAAAAAGGTCTTGATTTTTTTATATTATGTATTATTTTTTTATTATATTATAAATAGCAAATTGCAATGTGGGGTGGTATCGGCACCTTGTGGAATGAGTTAGAAGATATTCAGACAAAGGTAAATGAGTTAAGGAGGCAAAATTAAATGCAGAAACCAAAATTAAAAAAGGCAGATGAAATCAAGGCACTAAATGACCAGATATCTGTATTGAGGCAAGAGAATAAATTTAAATAAATTTAAAGGAGGGAGGGAAAATGAAGACTTTAAGGGCTATTTTAGGAGTTGCTTTAGTAGTAGGCATTTTTATTTTGTTTGGGTGTGCTTCTTCAATAACGGGAAGAGCAGGTGGAGAAAAGGGAATTGCTTATTATCTTCCAAAACCGTATCTCTTAATAACAAAGAATCTAAATCTGCCTACAGAGAAAATTACAGAGAAAATTACAGAGAAAAAGGAGGACAAAGGAAACACAACAACTATTGAGCGGACAATAGAGAGTGTTTCGACAAATAATACACAAGGAGATACCTATTCCTTTCAAGTAATTTACTTGCCTGATCTTACTCAAAAACATTTTTTAGAAATTTTACCCGGAACAGGAGAGGTAAAAACAAACATAACACTTGTTGACGGCTGGAAGTTTGTTGGTTTAAACCTTCAAGCTGATGCGAAGACAGCTGATATCATTAAAGCCATAGGCGAAGTAATTAAAGCGGCGCCCATTCCACCGAAACCAAGTGTTAAAGGTTTTTTTAAAGAGGAACCCGAGATTGAAAAAGCACCACAGAAAGGAAAGGCAGCTATATGGTTATATGAAATCAAGGTTGACAATGGGACCTTAAAATATGAACAAGTCTTACACTGGGAATCAGACTAAAGCTATTAGAGGAGGGAGAACTATAGTAAAAGATATCTATCATATTGTTTATTTCAGTGGTAATGATGAGTTGCGACAATGTAAATTATGATGAAGTAAAGAAAAGATTATACGTAAGAGTTAAGGATATATAAGATAAATGACTATAAGAATGTTTTTTGAAGAGACGGGTATTAGGGTCGAAAAATTTAAAGATTTTAAAAGTGTTTAAACGGGTTTAAAACAATATTAAATGGGTGGTGGATATGATTTTAGGCACAATTTTGGGTTTGGTTGGTTCAGTTATACCAGAGGTAATTAAGTTTATAAAGGAAAGACAGGATCACAAGTACGAAAAAGAGATGTTTGAGCTACAGATGAAATATCAGCGTGAGATGACAGAGGCAAGAATTCAAGAGGCAAGGGCATTAGCGATACTGGAGGCTGATAAAGAGGCATATCATTATGCACCTGTTGAGGTAAAGCCTACAGGGAGAGTGTGGATTGATGTCATCCAGGTAATTGGCGCTTTTTATAATCAGACAGTTAGGCCAACTCTTACTTATTTAGTTGTAGGGTGTTGGCTACTTATAAAGTATGCCAGCTGGCAAATCGCAGGGGGAAATCTTCAAAGCTTGCTTTCGGTTTGGACTGATGTGGATAATGAATTTGTGGCTGCAGTAGTGATGTTCTGGTTTGGTGGAAGAGCATTTAGCAGAACCTTTCAGAGGTTGAAATGACGGAAAGAGGTATTGAGCTCGTAAAAAGATTTGAAGGCTTCAGCCCGAAGATATATCTCTGTCCTGCTGGGTATCCTACTATTGGTTATGGCCATGTAGTTTTACCAGAGGAAAGAGAAAGGTTCGCATCAGGTATTAGTAAAGAAGAAGCAGAAAAATTGTTAATAGAAGAGTTAAGAAAGTATGAAAAGAAAGTTATAAGCCTTTTAAAAAATGTTAAATTGCACGAATACTGCATTGATGCGCTTGTTAGCTTTTCTTATAACTGTGGAATCTATGCTTTTCGATCATCAACATTAAGAAGGAAGATACTTCGTGGAGATCTATACGATGCAGCTGATGAATTTTTAAGATGGGTGTACGCAGGTGGTAGAAGACTGGAAGGACTTGTCAGGCGAAGAAAAGCAGAACGGGAACTTTATCTTGAAGGATTAGCGTTACTACGCTGATAGCAGATATTGAATAAAGAAAAGGATATCCTGGCGGCTTAAGTAATTCCCCACCCCATAAATGTCCATCCAAAAGAGAAATTTTAAAAGGAACGATTCACGAATTGTCTACAAAAAGGAACCTATTTATAAGAAGTGTTCTTTTTAATCTTCTCAATAATCATAGAAGTTGATATCTCATAAGTAAATTCAAGTCTAATGACTTTACCACCATAGCTTTTTACAAAACTTGCTCCAACGATTTTATCTTCTTCCCAATCTGCACCTTTTACTAAAATATCTGGTTTTAATGTCTGGATTAACTTCTCAGGGGTATCTTCTTCAAAGAGCACGATATAATCTACACAGGCAAGGGCAGACAATGCCTCTATTCTTAGCTTTTCAGGAAGAACGGGACGAGACGGCCCTTTTATCTTTTTTATGGAGGTATCACTATTTACTCCTACCACTAAAAAATCTCCCAAAGACCTCGCCCTTTGAAGGTAATCAACATGACCTGCATGAAGCATATCAAAACAGCCATTGGTAAAAACCATAATTTGGCCTTTTTTCCGCCTCTTCTCAACGATATCCTGAAGAAGTGGCAATTCTATCAATTTAGGCATTTTCAAGTAAGGTGTTTTTAAAGGATAGGGTAATCTCTCATAAAAAAAAGAAATTTTTATTTCCTTTAAAGTCTCCTCTTTTTTCAGGTTAAAGATTTCTTCTCCTGAGGGTGAAAAAAGGGCAGAGTTTCCTCCTAAGAAGATATCTCCAATTTTTCCCAAGCCATTTACACCTAAGGCATAAACCTGGTTTTCAAGGGCTCTGGCTTTAAGAAGGCTAAGAAAATGGTCAATTCTTGCCTCTGGCCACTGGGCGGGTATAAATATTCCTTCTATACCTTCCCTAAGAAAAGCCCTTGCCAGTTCAGGACAGCGAAGTTCAAAGCAAATAAGGACGACAAAAGGAAGGTCCTTTAAAAAGAAGATATCTCTTTTTCCTCCTGGTTTAAAGCCAACTCTATCATCAAGCCCAGGAAAAAGGAGCATCTTTTCTGCTAACACCTGAATACCATTTTTTGATACTAACACATAAGCATTCCTGAAAAATTGATCCTTATGAAAGGGGCAACCTAAGAGTATAATTTTATCATCATCAAGGTTAGCCTGAAGTTCTCTTAAAGCTGAAAAAATTTCTTCAGGAGAGACTCCTCTTAAATCCAGATATCCTGTTAGGGCAAGCTCAGGAAAAAGAAGCACTTCACTTTTTGAGAGTTTTATAAAAGACAAAATTTTTTCCAAATTTTTTTCTAAACGGGTAGTAATTTCCATTTGAACGATGCCAAAAGTGATTTCTTTAGTCATTTTTTTCACCTCATTTAATATCTTAAATTTTTGCAAGGATCTTTATAAGGACAAAATTTACAGGTTTCATCATCGTCAATAAAATAAAAGGAAGGGCTCTCTATTATATGGAAAAGGAGCCAATGGAGCAAACCTTCAAAATCTCTCTCCAGGTATTTGAGAATTTGAATTATCTTTGAAGGCCTTAGATTTTTTAAAAGAAGCTTTTCAGGTTCCTTTAAATGAGAAGGAGTTAAAAAGCCAACATCCAAAGAATAATTCTCATTAGTGTCAAGAAATTTTTCCAAATTCTTTATAAGCAAAAAAAGATAAAAAAGTAGCTGAAAATTGGTTAAATCTTTACCAAAAAGATCTCTTACTGAGATAAGTCCTTCTTTATCAAAGGTTGAAGGAAGAGTATTTCTAATCAGGACTTCCAATTTTTTGGGCTTTGGCTTTTTAGTTGGGCTTGTTTTAAAATCAAAAATTATGTATTTTACCCTATTATTTTCCTTTCTCTTTATGAAAAAATCCACCCTTCCAGTGAATTTTATTGGATAGGATTGATAGACACTTTCATAGGTAAGTTTTTTTTCTACACCTAAAATAAAGGTCTCCTCAAGGTTATTTGTTTCCTCACGGTTTTTTTGATTTTCAAAATATTTCTCCAGACAAGAGAGCCCTACAGTGCGGGTTAACTCAAAACTAAGGGGATCTAAACGCTTTTCAAATTTTTCTTCTTCTAAAATATTTTTAAAAATTTCCTTCCAATTCCCCTTTTCATAGAGCTCCGTGTAAGAAAAACTTCTTCCCTCATATTTTTTAAACAACCTTTCAAAAAAGGTGTGTAGTAATAGCCCAATGTCCTTATCCTTTATGGTGTAATCTTCCTTTTCTTTTAATCCAAGAAGATATTGAAAATAAAATCTTACAGGGCAGGTGAGATAAGTTTCAAAGAAATTTCTACTTAGTTCCTTAACATTAACTAAATAATGGTCCAGAGTTTCTTTGTCCTCTTTGCTCTTTGGCAATTCCTCTTTTCGTGGTTTAATAGAAATGGGAATTTTAAAAACTTCTTCAGGAAGTCTTTTTCTTTCTTTCTCAAAAAACCACTTAAGTTTTAAAATATAACGAGAAGGCTCTTTTACGAAATCACCCTTGCCCTGAGGTGTGGAAATATAAAAAAGATTTATCTCCTTAGCAG
>JBKBJB010000167.1:0-543 GCA_046294055.1 Caldimicrobium sp. | reverse complement strand
TCTCAAAAACCTCTTTATATTCTCCTAACCTTTCCTTAATTTTCTTTTCAGCTGAAACTTGAATTTGTCGAACTCTTTCTCGAGTAATTTCAAAAGAATTTCCAATAGATTGTAAAGTTTCTCTTTTTATTCCTTCCAAACCATACCTTCTCAAAATTACTTCTTTTTCTTTTCCCTTTAAATCCGATATTAAATTTTGAGAAATTTTTTTGTAACTTTTTTCAACCATTATTCTTATTTTACCCATTTTAAATAAACTTGTCAAGACTCATCCATATTTAGGCCAACAACATTTTTTGTATTTTTTCCCTGAACCACAAGGACAAGGATCGTTTCTCCCTACTTTTCCCCCTACCCTTTCAACTTTTGGGGGTTCTACCAATTTTAAACTCATTATGGCTTTAGCAAAATTCGATTCTAAAGTATCAAAAAAATTATGAAATATTCTATGCCCTTCTCTTTTGTATTCGACTAAAGGATCTTTTTGACCATAAACCCTTAAAGAAACAGAGCTTTTCAAGTGTTCCATATTTTCTAAATGGT
>JBKBJB010000166.1:0-567 GCA_046294055.1 Caldimicrobium sp. | reverse complement strand
CAAAAATAGTGTAGTTATACAGCCATTTTGCTTCTAAAAATACTCTTTCAAGCCATTGTTTTTGCTCTTTGTTTAGGTTGGAGTATGATATTTTAAGTTGATAAACTTTAGGGATTTGATTTTTTCTTTTTTCTTTTGTCTTTTTTAAACTTTCTTTGATTTTTTGGTTTTTATCTAATGTTGCTGTCATTTTAAAATCCTCTATAATATTATAGCAGATTAACGATTGAAAGAGTTTGAGAGTTTCTAACGAAACTCTCTGCCATTCATCCCAGTTTTTAAAAACTGGGCTTTCTGGCAAATTTTTTGTAAAACGAAATAGTGAAATAGAGTTAACCAAAAAAGTAATAAAAATATCCAATTTTGGTTAACTCTTCTTTTTAAAAACAAAAGTGAAAAACCGAAAAACAAAAGGAGGTTTAAAACAGTTAACAGAAACTATTAAAAACTGTATAATGGTAATTATTATGAAACCAAAACTTTTAACTACAAAAAACTTAAGGGACAGGGACTATGATGCAAGCGAAATACCGCCAGCTGGGGGTTGCTTGCATCTGAATAAGGCGG
>JBKBJB010000165.1:0-689 GCA_046294055.1 Caldimicrobium sp. | reverse complement strand
ATGAAAAAATGGTTTCAAAATAGCATGACCTAACCAATAGAGGAAAAAACCAGAAAAAAGAGAATAGAGAGCTAAAAATCTTTTTTTCTTAAAAATTAAAAACCAAAAAGGAATTAGAATTAAAAAAGAAAAAAGAGGAATTAAAACAAAAAGGACAATTTTATCTAAAATGGGATTTGCAATCTCTTGATTAATAAAAATGAAAATTTTTTCGTTCAGGCTCATTCTCTTAAAATTTTAATTTCTTTTTCTCGAATGTCAATTAAAGTTGAAGGTTTTCCTTCAATTTTTCCAGCATTAAAATAAAAATCCACCTCCAAACCAAAATATTTTCTTGCCTCTTTTTCAGTTTTGGCAGGGGGCATTCCGGCTAAATTTGCACTCGGAGCAACTAATGGCCCTGTTTGTTTTAAAACATTTCTTAACCATTTTGGTTTCGGAACCCTAAAGGCTAAAGAATTTTTTCCTCGGTGTAAGTATTCAAACTTTTTATTTTTACATTCAAAAATTAAACTCACTGGACCTGGCCAAAATTTTTTGATTAATTTTTTTTGAAATGGTTTAATTTTAATTCCAAAAATTTTTAAATCTTTTGGATCAGAAATCAAAATTATGAAAGGTTTTCCTTTTTCTCTTTTCCTTACTTTATAAATTCTTTCCACTGTGTTTTTATTCAAAGCCGAACCTAA
>JBKBJB010000164.1:455-1073 GCA_046294055.1 Caldimicrobium sp. | reverse complement strand
TTGTACTCTTCTGAGGACACTGTTAGGCTGTACGCCTTTGGTTCCTTGTACAAAAGAGAAAAAAAGCTTAACGAAGCTCTACATCTTTTGAAAGAAAAGTTAAATAGAGGCGATCTGACTCCACATGAAAGGGCTTATATATACTACGAGATAGCATCTATATACTACACCTTTATACATTATCATATTGTAGATTCAGAATTTAGAAGCTATATTGCAAAAGAGGCTATAGATAGCATAAAAAAGTCCATAAATATAGAACCAACGCCAGAAGCGTTACTTCTTTTGGCTAAAATCTATATAGAAATAAGGGATTTTGATGGAGCATTGCCATTATTGGAAATGCTTGCAAAGGAGGGGAAATTGAACCCAGCAAGGTACCTACTACAACTTGCGGAAATAAATTATGAAATGGGGAACTACAAAGAAGTTAAAGAACTTTTCATAAAACATCCCGAAATAAATTTGTTATTGGATGTGGATGCCAACTTTGTAGTAAGGTTTTGGAGAGGTTCAAATGGTCAAGGTGGATAAGGGGGAAAAAATAGATGTGTTAATAACGGCTGAAGGAACCTATCCTTACAGAAGGGGCGGTGTTTCTTCGTGGATCCACGACCT
>JBKBJB010000164.1:0-445 GCA_046294055.1 Caldimicrobium sp. | reverse complement strand
TATTCCAGAACTTAACTTTGTAATTATCTTCTTGGGTAGCAGGCCTGAGGATTATGGTGATATAAAGTACAAACTCCCCAAAAACCTAGTCTATTTATTTGTAGAATATCTCTTTGAAGACATAGAAAAGCCCAGACCAAGAGAAATAGAGGGGGACAAAAAAGCCTTTGAAGAGATAAAAAAACTTATCCATTGGTTTAAGAAAAAACACCAAAGGGAAATACCTCAAGAGGTGCTAATAGCAGACTTCTACGAGAAGAAGGTAACCTATGAAGACTTTTTGTATAGCAAAAGGTCATGGAAACTTATAACGGAGTTTTATGCGGAAAATGCAATGGGAACTCCCTTTATAGATTACTTTTGGACTATAAGAAATATGCATCCACCCATATGGATAGTGGCAAGGGTCGTTAAAAGAATAGGCGATAGGTTTGATATTATTCAC
>JBKBJB010000163.1:0-1120 GCA_046294055.1 Caldimicrobium sp. | reverse complement strand
CTTTTATGTTTACATTCATATCTATTTCTTTTGTAGGGATCGGAAAAGAAATTATTTCTTCTTTTTCTTTCTTTTCCATTTATCCTCCTGTAAAAATTATTCTGTGTTTTTTGTTTTATAACATTTTATACTTGCCATAATCAGTTTTCAATCTGTTCACTTTTGTTTGTTTAGGTGGAAATGTTATTTTAATCCTTTCCACTTAATCGAAAATTTTCGTAGTAAAAATGGGGACCTTTCGTAGTAAAAATGGGGACCTTTGGGCTGTTTTTCGTAGTAAAAAAGGGGACCTTTCGGAAAATTTAACACCTCTCAAATGCTTGATTTTACTTGCTAAAAACGATTAAAAACCACTATCCTAAAAAATAATATATATAAAAAATATATTAAAAATAGATTAAAAAAGGGGCATAAATTTAAAATAAAACAATTTTAATTTTTGTTTGATTTTTTTATTTTTAAAAAGCCGGAAATTTTTAAAATTTTTCCTAATTTTTCAATATTTTAACTGCGTTTTAATTTTTTAAAATTTTAATTTTTAAAAATTTTTTTTCAAAAATTTTTAATTTTTTCCGCAAATTTTTTGAAAAAATAGACCTGCCTATTTACAGCTTTTTTACAACCGGTTGACGCGTGAAGATTTAGGGGGGGCAAGTTAACCAAAATTTTGGTTTTAAATTCATTTTTTGGTTAACTGTTTGTAAAAATTGTCTTGCAACTCTTCGTAATGCGACTATGAGATCGTTTATTATTTTAGAAATCTACATCTTCATCTTTAGGTTTTTCATCTTTGGATTGATTATTTCTTAGTAATTCTCTTAACTCTCCTGTTTTAAAATCTAAAATTAAAACTTTTGAGATAAAATTATTATCTTTATCTTTAACACTTCCAAACCTTGATTTAACTTTTACGATTTTTATAACTTGTTCGTGTTTTTTCTTTTGGTAATTATCAATTTCGTTTTTCTCCGGATAATCTAAAAAATATCCAGCATAAAGGCTATATTCTATATCTCCACTTTCTTTAAACATTGCAATGTAGTTAGGTTTTTTGATTGCTCTATCGTTATATCCGTCTCTTTGAGTAGAAGAAATAACAAAAACAGGTATTTCATACTTA
>JBKBJB010000162.1:0-1659 GCA_046294055.1 Caldimicrobium sp. | reverse complement strand
CACCTGCATTTAGAGCTTTTATAATCTTCTGGGCCACTATTGGATGAGCTTCATAATTGTTCGTGCCTATCAAAAAAAGAAGCTCTGCATTTAAAATCTCATCAAAATTAACACAAGCTGCACCAGTTCCTACAGTGGCAGCAAGACCTGCAACAGAAGGTCCGTGACAGACGCGCGCAGGATTGTCTACATTATTAGTTTTAAAAATACCCCTTGCGATTTTTTGTAATAAATAATTTTCTTCGTTACTTGTTCTTGCTGAACAGAGAAATCCTAAAGCCTCGGGTCCATATTTATCTCTTATTTTTAACAAATTTTCTGCCACATACTCTAAGGCTTCATCCCAGGAAACTTCTTTAAATTCTTCAGTTATGCTTTTTCTAATGAGTGGTTTAATTAATCTATCAGGACTATTGTAATATTCAAAACCAAACCTGCCTTTAACACATAAATATCCATTATTTGGAGGTAAATCTCTTCCTGTTATTTCTAATATAGTTCCATTTTTCACCCATACTGTAATATTGCAACCAGTTCCACAATAAGTGCAACAGGACTTTACTTCTTTAGCCTCCTTCCTATCATAGGGCACAAGCAAATGTTTTTTAATAAGTGCACCTGTAGGACAAGCATCAACACAAGCACCACAATTTACACAATTTTCATTAAATCTGTAAGTTATATATTCTGTTGGCTTACCCTTGTTAACTACCTTAAAAAATATAGCAGAATAAGGACAAACTCTAACACAACATTCACAGGCTATACATTTATTTATATCTACCTCAATAAGAGGATGATTTTTTATAATGGGATATTTTATTTTTTTCTTAGCATTAGAAACACTTACACCTTCTTTTATAATCACTTCACGGAATTGACATTTATGAATACCCAAACAACCACACCTAAGACATCTATTAGCCTCTTTTATAGCTTCTTCAGGACTTAATCCAATTAAAACTTCTTTAAAATCTTTTATACGCTCTTTAGGATCCCTCTCTTTTAATTGAGCCCTCTCTTCCTGCACAAATAAATCAAGAAAATTAGAATCAAACTCTTCAGCCCTTTTCCCCCGCGAAAACTCATATTTTACCGTAATTTGTGTCTTATCAAGCTGTCGTCCTTCTATATAGGCAGAGATACTTAACGCCGCTTTTCTTCCTGAAGCAATAGCTTGAATAACTGTTTTTGTCCCTGTTAAAAAATCACCTCCCACAAAAACACCTTCTATATTAGTTTGTTGAGTTTGAGGATTAACTTTTATAATCCCCTCTGGTGTTATCTCTAAGTTTGCCTCTAATTCTCCATAGGTCGTAAAATCTTTAATAGGCTCTTCTCCCCAAGCTCTAAAAACATAATCAAAGGTTTCTTCAAAGGCTGTCTCAACAAGCAGTTTAATCTCCTTCTTTTCTGTTAATAATGTTGTCCTCACTAAGGTAAGCTGATAACTTTCACCTTTTTTTATTAACCGCCAAGGTCCTGTCACATAGACAAATTTTATCCCTTCCTTTTCAGCATAACCTATTTCTCTTAGAGGTACAGGAACTTCCATCCTTGAACGGGGATAATAAATGGTTACTTCAGAACCAAGCCTTCTTAAAACTCTTGATAACTCAACTGCAGTATAACTACAACCTAAGATGGCACATTTCTTAT
>JBKBJB010000161.1:0-1731 GCA_046294055.1 Caldimicrobium sp. | reverse complement strand
GTAGATATATTCTAAGCAGTTCGTATATTCTTTTAATTCTTGATTTTCTGAATATGTGATAAGACTTTATAGAGTCATCAATAAATTGTCTTGCTATTTTCAAAACAGGCATTCCAGTTATGTATGATAAGATGAAAACTGCTGCTATTTCTTCATCGGTAATTTTTGGTTTTCTACCAGCATTAGATTTAGCTGTATTCTTATAAAAAGAAACTTTAAATGATTGAAAATTTTTGAGAAGTATGTTATAAAACTTTTCCAGTTGCATTTTTTGACCTCCCAAAAGTAGTTTGGGTATATTATAACCCGAGCTACTTTTGGCTTTTTATTAGAAATAAAATTGAAAAAATGAATTTCTCACTCAAGGTATCATAATTATAATATTTGTATTATTTTTGGGTCAAATGTTATATTTAGTTTGAAAACCACTAGTGTTGCTATTACAAAAGGTATAAAGAATAGTGCTATTTTTGTTATAGTTGAGAGGCTGTCAAAATTTAGTTTTATAATTTTTAGCAGTTCTTTTATCATTTTATCCTCTTGTTATTTTACTGATGCCAATTTCTTGTCTTTCTCCAACTCTTTTTCATATTGTTTTAGTACTTTATCTATTATATCACTGCCTAATTCCTTGAGTTTTTGAGTTAGTTCTTCAATTGTTTTAGGTTTTTCTATAGTTATTCCTGTGGCTTTGGTTATCATTAGTGTTATCGGTAGTTTTGTTTTTCTTGCATAAAATATTAGATTTTCTATTTTTTCTTTTAGTTCTTTTTCATCTGATTCATTTGGTTCTTTATATTGAGATTCATCTTTATCCATCTGGTTTAAGAGTTTTAAGGCTATTCTGTTAATTAGATCTTCTCCAAGCATTTCTTCTACAACTCTTTTGATTGACCTAGTTTCTGCTGTTGCGTGTGCGTCGTGTAGATTTTGATTTTCTTCTGTGCTACACAATCCATATGCTTGTTCTTCTATTAAAATTGTTTCTCCGTTTTCATTTTTTGTTTCTATTTCGATTGTTGTAGATACTTTAAATAGTATTACATCTCCTTTTATTGTTTCTGTATAGCTTTGTTTAAATGCCCTAAATTTTCCTCCCTTTTTAGAGATGTATTCTTTGATTTCTTTTATGATTGCCAGTGCTGTTTTTCTGGTTATTTCCGGTCTGTTGTTGTATATTGCGAATGCTGTTGGATCTTCTTCTAGTAATTTTTTAATTCTTAAAGTTAGGTCTTTTTCTATTATCATTTTCTACCTCCAAGTAGTTATTTCAAAAATTCACTTTTGTTTTTTAAAAGGAGTTAACCAAGAATTTGATTATCTTTTTAATTTTTGGTTAACTCGTATTTTAAAAAAAGATCTATAGGGTGCATAGAGAGTAAAAAATACCTCTGTAGAGCCCTTGATTATCAACGATTAGAAAGGCAAAAAAATTGAAAATGGTATAATCCCCTTTATCGTTAATAGTTAACCAAAAAATGAATTTAAAACCAAAATTTTGGTTAACTCGTATTTTAAAAAAAAGATCTATAGGGTGCATAGAGAGTAAAAAATACCTCTGTAGAGCCATTGAGTATCAACGATTAGAAAGGCAAAAAAAATTGAAAATAGTATATCCCCTTTATCGTTAATAGTTAACCAAAAAATGAATTTAAAACCAAAATTTTGGTTAACTTGCCCCCCCCCTAAATCTTCACGCGTCAACCGGTTGTAAAAAAGCTATAAATAGGC
>JBKBJB010000160.1:0-1808 GCA_046294055.1 Caldimicrobium sp. | reverse complement strand
TAAGGAATTTTATCTAACCTTTAACAGCACGCTTTTAAAAGAGGCTTATAGTAAATTTGTTGACCCAAAAAGAGGGAAACTGGTTATCGTAGGGGACTTTGATAGTGAAGAAGTAAAAAGATACATAAAAAAGCATCTTTCTCAATGGAGGGGAAGTCAAATCTCTCCTATGGAGGAGGGTGCTCCACCACCAGCTCAAAAATTAAGCAAAGTAGTACCTAAAGAGAGTTTTCAAACGCAAATCCTCTTGGGTTTTAGAGGCCCTGGGCTATTTTCAGAAAAAAGGGTTTTTTTAGAGGTTTTAAATAGTGCCCTTTCTGGTCAGGATGGCCCTCTCTTTAAAATTTTAAGAGATGAAAGGTCTTTAGCTTATGCTGTGACGTCTTTCCTTCTTTTTTATCCTAAAAGCTCTGCTTTAATTTTTTATTTGGCCTGCGCCCCTGAAAAAAAAGAAGTAGCAATTTCAGGATTTTATGAAGTAATTGAAAAAATAAAAAAAGAAAAATTTTCAGAAAAGGATTTAGAAAGAGCCAAAAATAGACTTTTAGGTAAATATAGAATGGCGCTTCAGAGCAATTTAGCTAAAGCGGAAGATATGGCGGTCAACGAAGTTTTAGGTTTAGGTTGGGACTTCACAGATAAATATCAAGAACAAATCCAAAAAATTTCCACAAGGGATTTGATAAAAACTTTAGAGGAATTAATTTATGAAAAAAACTCTTTTCTCTTAATTCTTGGAAAGGAGTAGCAAGCTCTGGAAATAATAAGTAAATCTCCTGAAGAAACAAGAAAAATTGGTCATAGGCTGGCAAAAATTTTAAAACCTGGGGACTTGGTTTTATTTTATGGTGATTTAGGCTCCGGCAAAACTACTCTTATACAAGGAATCTGCGAAGGCTTAGAAGTAAGGAAAGATCAATACATTACAAGCCCTACCTTTACTTTATTAAATTTCTATGAAGGAATTTATCCTATACTGCACATCGATTTATATAGAATTGACCCCTCTACAACTTATGAACTCTCTATTTGGGAATATCTATCATCGCACATCCTTCTTGTAGAATGGGCAGAGAAATTAAATGAAATTCCTGTAAATGACTATCTGGAAATCCAATTGGAGTATATAGAGGAAAGTATGAGAAAAATTACTTTTGTAGGCTACGGAGAATGGTCTCAGCTCCTAAAAGAGCTGGGAAAGGATGAGAAATCGCATAGATAGGTAAAGCTTCCAATAAGTTCCTCAGGCGTTCTGAAAAATAAAAGTTATAAAGAAAGCTTCTTTTGTATTCCTCTTCTTCTAAAAATTCAAAAAGTGCTTTTATAACACCCCCAGCTAAATAAATACCCCCAAAGGGCTCTATCATTACTGCTACTTCATAACATTTTCTCCCCAATAACTCAAAAAATTTTCTTATAACATAAACTTCCCTTTCTTGTCCCTTTTTGGCTCCATCTGTGATTTCTTCAGCTTTTTTCCTTTCTTTAAAATAATACTCATATAAATTTTCAAGACCTCTTCCAGATAGCACCTCTTCCCAAACAACATCTTTTTTTCGTTCTTTTAAATATTTAAAAAAGGATTTTTCCTCCCAAAAAGAAAGAGGACTATGACCTCCTTCTGAAGGAAGTATTTTTAAAGGATTTTTGGATATTAAAAAAGATATACCAAGCCCTGTGCCTACGGAAATAAAGGCTTTCGGATACCCTTTACTCTCCTCTCCCTGTTTAATTAACTTTAACTCATCCTTATTTAATCTCTCAATAGCCCCAGCCAATAAGTAAAGGTCGTTTTTCAAAATAACTCT
>JBKBJB010000015.1:0-9917 GCA_046294055.1 Caldimicrobium sp. | reverse complement strand
ACCATTTTCCTTAACCACTTGAGAATATATTTCATTAGCTTTTCTTTTAGTAGCTTCCATTATTTTTTCTTTTTCTAATTTTTCCTTAATTTTTCCCTTAACCTCTTCTAACTTAGAAATCCTCTCTGGCTTCACTTCTTCGATACCAAGGATTAAGTACCCTTGGGAAGTTTTAAGGGGGCCTAAAATATCTCCCTGCTTTGCCTTTTTTATTACCTCTTTTACTTCTTGAGGCAAAGCCTCTTCTTCAAACCACTCCCCCTCTTTTATACCTAACTTTTCAAAGTCTTTTATATTCTGTAATTTATTTCTTTCCTCTTGGGCTTTTTTCAAAGAAAGATCCTCTACCCCAACAACCAAATACTTCCTTAGCTTAACTTTAAAAGGCTCTTTAAATCGCGATAAATTTTGTATGTAGTAATTTTTAATTTCCTCTTCTGATACTTCTCCTTTTCCAGTAACGGGTATCTTTAAATAAGCTATTTTAATCTTCTCATCCTCTACATATTTATTCCTATTTACATGAAAATAGTTTTCTAAAACCTGCCCTGTTACATTTACTTCTTTTTCACAAGCTTCATAAGGTAGAGCACACTCTACTAAGTTTAACTTTTGATAATAAAAATTAGCATAGTCTTCGATTTCGGCTTTAGAGACTAATAAAGGAGCTGATAGAAGGTGTCTCAGTTTTTGTTCAAGCAAATTAGTATATAGAAGTTTTTCAAAAGTTGCAGGGCTAAGCCCTATTTCCCTTAGAAAAAAATTATACTTTGCTTGATTAAATACACCATTTTCTTGAAAATAGGGAAGACTTGAGAGGACTATTTTAACTTCTTCTTTAGAGACATAAATTCCGAATTCTTTGGCTAAAGTAAGAAGTAATTTTCTCTGAATAAGTTCTTGTAGTACCTGCTCCTTTAAATTTAGCTTTTTAATTTCTTCATCAGATAACTCGCCTAAGGTTTGTTTTATTTGAAGAAGTTTATAATGGTAATATTCTTGAAATTCTCTAAGAGTGATCTTTTCTCCATTAACCTTAGCTAAAAGGTCTTTATCGTATGAGGTAAAGGAGCCTATACCCCAAAAAATAAAGACAATAACAATGATGGCTAAAAATATTTTGGCTAAAAGCGAAGTAGAGCCTTTTCTAAGAAATTCAAACATTCATCTAACTCATAAAGATTTTTTTAAATATAACAAAAGCTATGAAATATTCAAGTATTAATTGTGTAAAATGCCAACCCTTTCTTTAGCTTAAGAACGAAGCCAAATTATCAATGTGAGGGCTTTAGAGAAGGTCTTCATTGAATTTTATACCTATTATGATATGATAAAAGCAATGAGTGAATTGGGAACGCAGTTACCACTTTATTCAGTATTACCTTTTCTTGGAATATTGCTTTCCATTTCTCTTTTCCCTCTTTTTGCACCGTATTTTTGGCATAAACATTTTGGAAAAATTTCTCTTTTTTGGGCTTTGGTCACGGCTATACCTCTTATATTTTTTTTTAAATCTAAAGGCCTTTATGTTATTTTACATGTGCTATTAGCTGAATATATACCATTTACTATTTTATTAGGTACCCTCTACCTTATTTCAGGAAATATTTATATTAAGGGCAATTTCACTGGCACCCCCATTTTCAATACCATCTATTTGTCAATTGGAACTGTTCTTGCATCTCTTATGGGAACGACAGGAGCCTCCATGGTCCTTATAAAACCCTACCTTAGGGCAAACGAAAAAAGGGGAATTAAAACTTACCACATTATTTTTTTTATTTTTTTAGTCTCAAATATTGGGGGCTCCCTCACTCCTTTGGGTGATCCACCTCTTTTTTTAGGCTATTTAAAAGGGGTACCCTTTTTCTGGACCCTTCGCTCATTTTTTCCGATGCTTTTATGTGCGGGTACTCTTTTGTTGATCTTCTATATTTTGGACAAATATCATTTTCAAAAAGAAATCTCTCATGCCTCTCCCAAAGAAAAAATAAATTTTGGCATTGAAGGCAAGCACAATTTAATTTTTCTTTTATTAGTTCCTACAGCAATATTACTGAGTGGTAAAATCCATTTAAAGGAGATCAATTTTTTAGGCATTGAGAGACCCCTTCAAGAATGGTTAAGAGATATATTTTTAGTAATTTTGGCACTATTTTCCTATCTCTTAACCCCTTCAAGGGTTCGATACAAAAATGAATTTACTTTTTTTCCTATAAAGGAAGTTGCCATTTTATTTTTTGGAATATTTATTTCTATGATACCTGCTATTAGTATTTTACAAGCAGGAGAGAAAGGGACTCTCCGTTTTGTTATTGAAAAATTAGCAGGTCCTGCTTCATATTTTTGGTTAACAGGGTCTCTTTCTGCCATTTTAGATAATGCACCCACTTATTTAACCTTCCTAAGTTCCTGTATAGGTAAATTTTATCCAGGGATTTCTGAGAAGGGAGCTATACTTAAATTACTTCAGGAACATCCTAATTATCTTTTAGCCATTTCTTGTGGCGCTGTTTTCTTTGGTGCGGCAACCTACATTGGAAATGCACCAAATTTTATGGTAAGATCTATAGCAGAAGAAAAAGGAATAGCCATGCCGAGCTTTTTGGGATACCTTTTTAAATATTCCCTACCTTTACTTATACCAGTTTTTATTTTAACTACTATAATTTTCTTTAGAGGATAAAAGTATGCCTATAAAAAAAATTCTTTATCCTACTAAATTTAGAGACCTTTCCTTCCATTCTTTACTTGAATTTCTTGAACTAAAAAAAATAGGCTTAGAAGAAATTATTCTTCTTCATATAATTCCTCGTGAAGAAGTAAGTTTTGTCCCTTTTGGTGGCTATTTAAAGGATAAAGCTATAGAACTAAGAGAAGCTGCTATATTAAAATTTAAAGACTGGGCAAAGGAACTTCAAAAAGAATCTCTAAAGACTAAAATCTATGTTGAAATAGGGGAGGTGGTTGGAAAAATTTTAGAAATAATTGAAAAAGAAGAACCTGACCTTCTTATAATAGGAAAGAAAAAAACAGTTTATCCTTGGACTGCTTCTTATTCAAAAGAGATCATCAAAAATAGTTCTATTCCTGTATTACTATATAGAAGATTAGTAATTAAAGAGGATATTAAACTACAAAAAGAAAATATTGGGATCTTTAAGAGGCCTCTTATAGCCTTTGATTTTACAGCTGAAGTTAAAAGAGCCTTAGCTTATCTCTTAAATTTTAAAGACTTAATAGAACAGGTCTCTATGGTTCATGTTTTGAAAGAAAGTGAGCTTAAGCACCTTACTGAAGAAAAAATTATAAAAACTGAAGAAGAAATGGAAAAGAAATTAAAAGAAGAGGGAAAGATTTGGGAAGATTTGGGTATACCCTGTGAGTATCATATTAGGATTGAAAATCCTGCTGAGGAAATCCTTGAGTTAGCAAGAGAAAAGGAAAATACCTTAATAGTTTTAGGAAAAACTAATAAAGATATATTTTCTCAAGTATTTCTTGGGTCTGTTTCTGCTGCTCTTATAGAAGAGTCTGAAATTCCTCTATTAATTGTACCTTAAGTCTTAAATGATAAAGCTTAAAAAAAAATTTGGTCAACATCTACTTATTTCATCGGGAATTTTATCAGAAATCGCAAAAAGGGCAAATATTAAAGAAGGAGAAATACTTCTTGAAATTGGACCAGGACTCGGACATTTAACAAGGGAACTCTTAAAATATCCCCTACAAAAACTCTATTTACTGGAAATAGATAAAGAGATGATAGCTTTTTTGAAAGAAAACCTTAAAGACGAAAGGGTTTTTATTCTTGAAGGAGATGCTACCTCCTTTGATTTTTCTTCGCTTAAAATATCTCCACTTAAAGTGGTAGGAAATCTTCCTTACAATGTGGCAAGTCTTATCGTTGAAAACATCATCTTCCACTACTCATTTATTCCCTTTGCCCTTTTTATGGTTCAAAAAGAAGTGGCAGAAAAATGGATAAAAGGAGGGTCCTGGCTTTCTATTTTTATTCAAACCTTTTATGACATAAAATACCTAATGACTATTCCTCCAAGATTTTTTAAACCTCCTCCCAAGGTAAATTCAGCTTTATTAGAGTTTACACAAAATGTTAAAGTTGAAATTGTTAACTTAGCTTTATATAAAAAATTTCTAACCCATCTTTTTGAGGGGAAAAGAAAAATGCTCCGTAAAAAATTCCCTGAAAACCTTTTAGCCAAAATTGGCATTGAAAGCCAAAAAAGAGTTGAAGAATTATCTTTTAAAGAGATAACAAATCTTTTTCTTGATTGGTTGAATTATTCTGATAAAGGATCTTTTCGGAATTAATACCTTTTTCTTGAGTTAAAGTTGAACGTATCTTTTGTATCGCTGCTAAATGCTCTTTATAGGTTTTAGAAAAAATATGTGTTCCATCACCTTTAGCTACGAAGTATAGATAGGGCACTTTAGCTGGTTTTAAAACAGCAAGTATACTTTTTTTTGAAGGATTCCCTATGGGAGTTGGAGGAAACCTATTATGAAGATAGGTATTGTAAGGACTTTTGACATTATAATAATCTTTATAAGTTAGCCTTCTAAAATTTTTTAACGCATAATTTATTGTGGGATCTGCTTGAAGGGGCATCCTCTTTTTTAAACGATTTAAATAAACTGCTGCAATTATTGGCATTTCACTTTCATAATAGGCTTCTTTCTCTACGATAGAGGCTAAAATTACTATTTCCTTCATAGTGAGGTGACTTTTTTTGGCAAGAGGTTCTAATTCTGCCCACACCTCTTTAAATTTATCTGTCATCGTCTTAATCACTTTTGCTGGTGATGTATTTTTTGGGAAATAATAGGTATCTGGATAAAGATATCCCTCTATCGTAGGTCCTGGAAATCCTAAACTTTTAACAAACTCCTCGTTCTCCGCTAATTGTAAAAACTCCCCCTTAGAACAAACTGAATTTTTTTCTAATGCTTCAGCAATTTCCCAAAGGGTAGCCCCTTCAATGAGTGTAACTTTATGAAGAAAAACCTTTCCTTTGATAAGTTTTTCAAAAATTTCATCTAAACTCTGATGAGGATATAGTGCATATTCTCCAGCCTTTATTTCTTTATAAACCCCCTTTCTTAAGGCTTCAATTATAAAAACTACCCTATTTTTTATTATCCCCTGCTCTTTCAGTTTCTGAGCAATAGAAAAAATATTTTCTCCTTTGTTAATCTCTATAATTTTAGGAATCTTTACTTTTTCAGAGCTTACAGGTTCTAAACCTTCTATATATAATCCTAAAAAAAGAAATAAATGAACCATTATCAAAAGTAAAGCTACGACCTTTTTATCTCTTGAGAACTTCATTTTTTGTAGTATCCTTAAATTTCAAAATAGTGAGGTAAAAATGAAAAATGAAGAAATCCTCAAAATCTTAGAAAAAGAAGCCATAGAAAATCCTCACGCAGTTTGGGCACAACATAGATTAGCTATAACATACTTAAATTTTGGAAAATTGCAAGAGGCTAAAGAAGCCTTAAAAAATGTGTTAAAACTTGATCCTTTTAACTATGAAGCCATGGTTAACTTAGGAATTATCTTAGCCAAAGAAGGAGAACTTGAGGAAGCTAAGAAGGCCTTTACTTTTACTTTAAAATTTTACCCCAATTCCTATGAAGCTTGGAATAATTTGGGCTTAATTGAATATCAATTAGGTAATTGGGATGTTGCCAAAAATTGTTATGAAAAGGCAATAGAAATCAATCCTCAAAATCCTTCTGCCTATATCAATCTCTCTACCATATATATTGCTTTAGAAAAATATGAAGATGCTATTGAAGTTTTAAAAAAAGTGATAGAAATTTCACCCAAACTCGGAACTGCTTACAATAATCTTGCCGTTGCTTACTATTATAAAGGAGAAGTAGAGAAGGCAAAATATTATTTAGAAAAAGCGAAAGGTCTTAATTATCCCATAAACCCAGAGTTTGAAAAACTTGTTTATGAAGCTCAAAATTCCTAAACCACCCCTTTGCCCCTTTTGCAAAAGAGTTATCCCTAAACCAACCTTTTTACCCATTGGTTTTTCTGATTATCAAGCAGGACTTTGTGAATGCGGAGCTATCTTTGTAGTTGATGAAACAGGGTTTAGTAGAGGAGCAGTTTTTCTTGAAGCTTTACTTATTGCCTGTGATGGAGATTGGGAATTAGCTTTAAGTCTCCTTCCCAATGAAGACTATCAAGAAATCTGGATTGAAAATTACGACCCCTTAACACATACAATTCCTGGAAGCCCAATGTATGAGGGAAGAAAAATCAGAGGAGCTCTTTGTTTTATTAAATTAACAGAAGACCTTGAAGAACTCAAAGCCAAAGATAGAGAAAAAAAATTATCTAAAGAAGACCATCCCTTTTTTAGTAATATAAAAGAGGAGCATCGAAGAAAACTATCAAGAAAGGAGTTAGAAAGTAAAATTCTTAATGGGAATTGGGAAGAGATTATACTCTATATATTAGGAGAACCTCTAAATTTACACAACTTACAAAAACTTTTATATCATCCTGAGGAAAGCGTAAGAAAAAAAACCTCCCTCATTATAGGAAAGGCTTGTAGCCTTTTAGCCTTATCTTTCTCTGAAAAGGTGCTTGATTTTTTAAAGAGACTTCTTTATGCAAGTGCTGATTCAGCAGCCTCACCTTGGGGAGCCGTTGAGGCTATAGGAGAAATTATAAGAGAAACTGGCACCCGTTATGAATTTTTTATTAAAAATTTATTTGGATTCTTACACTATCCAGAATACAGAACATCTACTCTCTATGCCCTCTATAGAATATCAGAAAAATCTCCTCAACTTATTAAAAAAAATCCTTATTTAAGACTTTTAACACTTTTTCCAAAGGCATCTTCCTTAGATCAGGGGCTCATCATTGGTATTTTTACTAATCTACAAGGAAAAGAGCTTTTCTCATACAAAAATTACCTTCAAGCAGATGATATTACACTTTTTGACTATAAAACTTTATCCTATAAAACTTTACCTTTATCTTCTCTTTGGGAAGAATACGAAAAAAAGATAGGGGAAAAGATTAAATGACAGAAAATAACATAGAAGAGAAGGAACTTCTTACTGAAGCTCTTAATCTTACTCAAAAAGCTCATTCAGCTTGGATAAAGGGTAATATACTTGATGCTATAACTTTTTACAATCAAGCTCTTGAAATCTTTAAAGAATTAGGGCGTTTAACCGAGATGGCTAACATTTTAGAAAAATTGGGAGACATTTACCACTTACGACAAAAATTTGATCAAGCACTGAAAGCCTATAAGGCTTGTTTGGATATCTGTGAAAATTTTGAAGACGAAGTGAGCACAGCCATCATAGCAGAAAAAATAGTTTTTGCATACAAAGAACAAAGGCAATATGAGAAAATGCTTCCTTATTTATATAGAATTTTAGAAATTGCAGAAAAATATAGAGACCCTCATAGAGCAGGAAGGGCCTTAGTAGGAATTGGAGATGCTTACGCAAATTTAGGCCAATTAGAAAAAGCTAAAGAGGCTTATGCTCTTGCTTTAAAAATTTTTAATGAAATTGGGTCAATTGAACAAAGGAAAATCTTAGAAGAACACCTGAAAAATTTAGAATGAGACCCAGTAAAGAGGAAATCCAGAAAAGAGCCTTTTTAATAGATGGAAGTTCCTTTATCTATAGAGCTTATTTTGCAATTCCAGGCTACTTAGCTACTTCAAAGGGTTTTCCTACAAAAGCAATCTTTGGTGTTACCCAAATGTTATTGAAAATCCTAAAGGAATGGGAGCCAAAAATAATAGTTTGGTTTATGGATGAAAAAGGGCCAACCTTTAGACATCTCCAATATGAAGATTATAAGGCTACAAGACCAGGGATGCCCGATGATTTAAAAATCCAAATTCCCTATATAAAAAACATTGTTTCAGCCTTAGGAATTCCGGTAGTCTCTGCAGAAGGCTATGAAGCTGACGACCTAATTGCCACTTTTATTGAAACCTTTGAAACCCCAGTACTTTTAATTGCACCAGATAAAGACCTATTATCATTAATTACAGAAAAAGTTATTGTTTATGATCCTATAAGAGAACAGTGGATAACTTTAGAAACTTTTCTTGAAAAATATGGATTTCCGCCTTCTTCTTTTCCAGACTTTCGAGCTTTGGTAGGTGATCCCTCTGATAACATTAAAGGTGTGCCAGGCATTGGGGAAAAAACTGCCAAAACCTTAATTGCAAAATATAAATCTTTAGAGCAACTTTTGGCCTCTCTATCTCAATTACCTGATAAAATGTTAAGATCAAAACTGTATGAATATAAAGAAATAATATTGCAAAACCTCAGTTTATTAAGGCTCAAAAAAGAAGCACCCCTTCCCTCAACAGAGCTAACCTTCTATCATAGAAAAGAACCAGATTATGAAGATTTGAAAAGCCTTTTCAAATTTTTAGAATTCAAAAAATTTTTAAAAGAATTTAACTTTCCTCAGGCAGAACTTCTGCAAATTAAAAAAGAAGAAATAACTTTTGACAGGCTAAAAAAATTTTTAAAAGAAATAAATCCGGAAAAAATAGCAATAATGATTGAAAAATCAACAAGTGGACTTTTTCATTTAACTAAGTATAATCTACATAGTGCCCTCTCCCCAGAACTTACTTTTTCTACAGTAATCGAAAAAAACTTACCAGAGGAATTAAAGGAAAAAGAAATAATTCTTTGGGATTATAAAAATTTTCTTTATCACTTTGAGACACCCCTCCCTAAGGTTTTTGATGTTAAACTTGCCGCATATCTTTTAAATCCTTCCTTTAAAAATTACGAGCTTCCCACACTTATTTTTGAATATTTAGACTTCCCCCTTTCCGAAAAAGCTTCAGATAATGCCGTTAAAACGGCTCTACTCTTTAAATTAGGGGAAGTTTTAAAAAAGAAAATTGAAAATGATGGACTTAAAACATGGTTAGAATCTGTGGAGACCCCTTTAAGCTATGTGCTTTATAGGATGGAAAAGAAAGGGGTTAAAATTGATCTAAATTATGTTAGGGAACTAAAGGCAACCTATCAAAAAAGACTAAAAGAATTGGAAGAGAAGCTTTATCAAATGGCAGGAAAAGTTTTTAATCCTCGCTCCAATCAAGAGGTAGCCCATATACTTTTTGAAAAATTAAATCTACCCAAAATCAAAAATACTCAAAAAGGTATCCAACCCTCAACAGATGCCGAGGTTTTAGAAACTTTGGCTCCTCTCCATCCCATAGTCCCTCTTCTATTACAATATAGGACGCTATATAAATTAATTAGCACTTACCTTGAGGTCTTTTTAAAAGAAGTAAGCCTTTCCGGTCATCGCTTGCATACAGAATTTAATCAAACAGGAACTGCTACTGGGCGCTTAAGTTCTCAAAAACCAAATCTTCAAAACATACCTATCAAGGGGGAAGAAGGATTAGCCATAAGAAGGGCTATCATTGCCGATGAAGGATGCTACATCATAAGTGCTGATTATTCTCAGATAGAATTGAGGATATTAGCTCATTATTCCCAAGATAAAAATTTACTTACCGCTTTTGCAGAAGATAAGGACATTCATGCCTTTACAGCCTCGGAAATCTTTGGTGCCCCGATAGATAAAGTCACCCCTGAGATGAGAAGAGTTGCTAAAATAATAAACTTTGGCATTGTCTATGGCATGAGTCCTTATGGATTAAGCAAAGAATTAAAAATTGATCCTAAGACAGCTGAAAATTATATTCAAAAATACTTTACTCGTTATTCAGGTGTAAAAACATTTATTGAAAATATAATAGAGCAAGCAAAAAATCAAGGATTTGTACAGACCATATCTGGAAGAAAAAGGTATATTCCTGAACTTTTTAGTACCAATAAGAATATTAGAGATTTAG
>JBKBJB010000159.1:0-1820 GCA_046294055.1 Caldimicrobium sp. | reverse complement strand
CTAAATATTCCAAAAAGGCACCACCTGCTGTTGAGGTATGAGAAAAAGAATTTAACACCCCAGCTAACCTTAAAGCTGCTAAAGTATCACCCCCTCCAGCCACAGTTACTCCTGATAAAGAGGCAACTTTTCTTGCTATAGCAATTGTTCCTAAGCTGAATTCCTTTCTCTCAAAATACCCAAGAGGACCGTTCCAAATAACTGTTTTTGCGCCATAAAGAGCTGAAGAGTAAAAATCAACGGTCTCCTTTCCTATATCATAGATTATATCTCCTTTTTGTATCTCCATTAAACTCACATAAAAAGCTTTTCCTTCTCTTTCTACACCTGCATCCACTGGTAGATAGATTTTTACATCTTGTTCTTTAGCTTCGTAAAGAATACTTTTTGCAACCTCTATATAGTCCTTTTCTACAAAAGAATTTCCTACTTCATAGCCAGAGGCTGACAAAAAGGTATTAGCCATAGCTCCACCAATAAAAAGTTTATCAATTTTTGTGAGAAGATTTTTTAAAATTCCTATTTTAGTTGAAACCTTACTTCCTCCCACTATAGCATAAAAGGGCCTTTCAGGTTTACCCACTACTTTATTCAAAAACCTCAGTTCTTTTTCAGTCAAAAAACCTATCCCTTTATCTTTAATCAATCCTGCCACTCCAACAACGGAAGCATGGGCTCTATGGCATACGGAAAAGGCATCATTAATATATATATCAGTCATTTGTGCTAAAACTCTTGCTAATTCTATATCATTTTTCGTCTCTCCTTCATAAAAACGAATATTTTCTAACAATGCTACTTCTCCTTCTTTCAACTTTTCTGCCATATCTTTGGATTTCTCATCTGTTATATCTTCTAAAAAATAAACTGGGGAAGAAATTTTTTCTTTTAAATACTCATAAACAGGCTTTAGTGAAAGTTCAGGCACTCTTTTTCCTTTTGGTCTACCTAAATGCGAGCAAAGAATAACTTTTGCGCCACTATTTATGGCATATTTAATGGTAGGTAAAGCTTCTACAATTCTTGTATCATCCATAATTTTTCCATTTTCAAGGGGTACATTAAAATCTACTCTTATAAAAACCCTTTTCCCTCTAAGCTCAAAATCTTTTATAGATTTCATCACTTGTCCTCCTTTTCATTTAAGACTTCGGATTTAGAGTTGGACTATCTTTTTTATTAAATTTGCCATCTCTAAGGCACTAAATGCAGCTTCAGCTCCTTTATTTCCTGCTTTTGTTCCAGCCCTTTCAATTGCCTGCTCGATAGTATCCGTAGTTAAAATTCCAAAAATAATAGGCACTTCTGTTTCTAACATTACCTGAGCAACCCCTTTAGAGGTTTCAGAGGCTATATACTCAAAGTGTGGTGTTGCCCCTCTTATGATCGCTCCTAAGCATATAATAGCGTCAAACTTTTTAGTTAAAGCAAGTTTTTTGGCAATAAGGGGGATCTCAAAAGCTCCCGGCACCCAAGTAATATAAATATTCTCTTCATCCACGCTATGTCTTTTTAATACATCTAAAGCCCCTTCTAAAAGCTTTTGCGTAATAAAAACATTAAATCTGCTTACCACTATGGCAATGCTCAAAGCACTCCCATCAAAATATCCCTCTAAAATCTTACTCTGTAACATTTTTTCCCTCCTAAATCACTGCTTATTCTTTTTATCCATGTATAAAATAATTTTTTCACCTTCTTCAATGTAACCCATTTGAACTCTTAAAAACTCTTCATAAGCCTTATCGGAACTTTGATATTTCTTAATTTCAGACTTAAGACGCTGATTTTCTATTTGTATTTTCTCTAATTCCTTACTT
>JBKBJB010000158.1:0-1831 GCA_046294055.1 Caldimicrobium sp. | reverse complement strand
TTTTATGGTTTCCGCGTTTGCTGAAACAAACAGACTACCCTTTGACTTGCCTGAGGCAGAAACTGAACTTGTTGCCGGTTATTTTACAGAATATAGTGGAATTCGCTTTGCCCTGTTTTATTTAGCTGAATATTTTGGAATGGTCGTAATGAGTGCTTTAGCAGTGACCTGTTTTTTAGGTGGTTATTTAGGACCCTTTTCTATACCAGGGCTTCCCTTTATTTGGTTTCTTTTAAAACTTTATGTGTTACTTTTCTTTTATATTTGGGTAAGAGCAACCCTTCCACGCTATAGATATGACCAATTAATGAGTTTGGGATGGAAAGTTTTAATTCCTTTGGGATTAATTAATCTTTTCTTGACAGCATTTTTTAAATTGCTCCTATAAAGGAGGCTTTAATGAAGCTTATTGAAAAAATTTTATTATTAGAGATTTGGAAAGGTTTAGCTCTTACATTGAAAAAACTTCTTATTGATAGACCAGTAACTATTGAGTATCCAGATAAAATGAAAGTTCAGCCTGCACCAGGTTTTAGAGGTCGTCATGCCCTTGTACGTGATGAAGAGAGTGGAGATACATTGTGTATCGCTTGTATGAGATGTGTAAGGGTATGTCCTTCAAAATGTATAAATGTGGAATATGAAATAGAGCAAGAGAACAAAAAAAGAAAGGTTATTAAATATGAAATAGAGGCTTTAAGATGTGTATATTGTGGTTATTGTGAAGAAGTTTGTCCTGTAAATGCTATAGTTTTAACAGAATTTTATGAATATGCTGGATATTCAAGAGAGGAGCTTTTTTTTGATAAGGAGAGATTGTTAAATAATTGGGATGAATTTATTAGGACACAGAAAAGGCCCTATATAAATCCTTTCTGGAAGCCCAGGGGACTTCCGGAGAAATTTTTACCTGTAAGAAAAAGAAATTTTACAGGAGTGTAAGTATATGAACTGGGATATAATTATATTTTTTTATTTAGCCTTTGCGATGAGTTTTGCCAGTTTATTTGCTGTAATTTCGCGAAATCCCGTGCATGCTATCCTTTGGGTGTTAGTAATGATTATACATCAGGCCTTTTTACTTTATACACTTGGTTCAGAGTTTCTTACAGCGGTGCAAATAATTGTTTATGCCGGAGCGGTTTTAGTATTGTTTTTATTCGTTGTTTATATGATAAATCTCAGAAAAGAAGAAAGATGGAGGGTATTTATTGAAAAATCTTCTCTTGGATTGATATTTTTTTTAGTTTTCGCCTATCTTTTTTTCAAAAATCTTGTCTTTTTTACAGCATTGACTCCATCCTTTAAGACATTATTAGGTTATGATTTAACCCAGGGCTCTAATCTTATGTGGATAGCTCGTTATCTATACTCTCATTATCTTTTTCAGTTTGAAATTATTGGGGTAATTTTGCTCGTTGTTGTATTAGGTGCAGTTTTTCTTTTAAGAAAACTAAAGGAGGTAGATGAAAGTGGTTCCTTTTAGTTTTTATGTTGTTTTAAGCATGATCTTATTTCTAATCGGATTTTTGGGTGTACTTTTTAGAAGGAATTTAATAATATTGCTTGTTTCCTTGGAAATTATGATGAACGGCCTGATTGTTTTTTTTGCTGCTATATCCCATGTAACTAAGGATGTAACTGGCTACATTGTAGTCTTTTTTTTAATTGGAATGGCAGCAGCAGAGGCTGGTGTAGGTTTAACCTTTGTAGTCCTTCTCTATAAGAAAGTTAAAAAAATATATACGGATGAGTTAAATACCTTTAGGGGATAAGTGTATGGTGGAGGGAGCTTATAAAGTTATCCAGGACTTTAATCTTACAGTATTTT
>JBKBJB010000157.1:0-1838 GCA_046294055.1 Caldimicrobium sp. | reverse complement strand
GCTGTTCACTTAAACCTTGTTCCATCCTCCCCCCAAAAGAAAACAACTTTTATCTATCAGAATCACCTAATACTACATCTAATGTCCCTATAATAGCAATTAAATCCGCAATCATATGCCCTTTAGCCAAGGCAGTTATAGCTGATATATGTACAAAAGAAGGCGTTCTTATCCTTAATCTCCAGGGTTTATTAGATCCATCGCTTATTACATATACCGCCAGCTCTCCCTTAGGAGATTCTATACTTGCAAAAGCCTCCCCTGGTGGAACTATAGGGACCTCCTTCCCAGTAAAAATAAAACCCTTTTTTGGATGAGGCTTTGGCTCTGGTTCTCTCATCTTTTCAGGAATCAAAAGATCTGGTGCATTCTCCGCTACTATTGATTCCCCTTCAGTCTCTGATAGTTTATCCAAACATTGTTTAATAATCCTATTTGATTGTCTAAGCTCTTGCATTCTAACTCGATACCTATCATAAGTATCACCGTTTTTTCCAATAGGTACTTCAAATTCTACCTCAGGATAGGCATCATAAGGCCTTACTTTTCTTATATCATAGGGCACACCTGATCCCCTTAAAACAGGCCCAGTTAATCCTAAATTAATAGCCTCTTCTGCAGAAACAACTGCGATTCCTTTAGTTCTTTTTAACCAAATCCTATTTACATCTATTAAAGTTTCGTAATCCACAATTCTATTGGGAAATTCTTCTGTAAACTTGTAGAGCTCATCTATTATCTCTTTAGTAAAATCCTGCCTTACTCCACCTATTCTCACATAGGAATGTGTTAATCTTGCTCCACAAATTTTTTCAAAAATGTTTAATAGCCACTCGCGATCCCTAAAACAATAAAGAAACACTGTCATAGCCCCGATATCCAGGGCATGAGTAGCTAACCATAATAAATGACTTGATATCCTTGCCATTTCATTAACAATAGTTCTTAATAAACGAGCTCTTCGCGTTGGTGTTATACCAAATAATTTTTCAAAAGCCAAACAAAAAACAGTATTATTGGCAGCAGAAGCTATATAGTCTAAACGATCACTTAATACAATAGTTTGATTGTAATTTAAATTTTCCGCTAATTTTTCTACACCTCTGTGTAAATATCCAATTCTTGGCTCACAATTAATTATAGTTTCACCATCAAGTTCGAGTACAAGTCTCAACACCCCGTGTGTAGAGGGATGCTGAGGCCCCATATTTATATAAAAAGGCTCATTAAAATTCTCATTCCCTTTTTGTCGCTGCGTTATCTCAATTAAGGTTGTCATTAACCTACTCCTTTTGCTCTATCTTTTAACTCTTTGTAAACCTTCCATTCTTTATCCTCATCTAAATATAAGGGATAATCTTTTCTTAAAGGAAACCCTTCCCAGTCCTCAGGCATAAGTAATCTTCTCAAATCTGGATGACCCTTAAATTTTATCCCAAACATATCATAACACTCTCTCTCAAACCAATTAGCCGTTTTCCAGAGAGCCACTAAACTATATTGCCAAGGATCACTTTCTGGAATAGGAACCTTCACACGCACCAAAATTTTCTTTTCCATATTAAAAAAATGGTAAACAACTTCAAATCTCTCCTTTTTCTTCTCTGGCTTGTAATTTAAATAATCTACTCCACAGAGATCTATCAAATGATTAAATCCTTTTGCCCTCAAGAATTCAATTAGCTCTAAAAAATCTTTTCTTTCAACTGAAATGGTCAAACAATCCTTTTCTTCGAGGTTTAAAAGTTTCTTTGAAAATCTATTTCTTAGTTCCTCTTTTAACTCAGACATCTTTATCTCCAAAAACCCCATCTTTTTGTTTCTAATTTGATTTTCTT
>JBKBJB010000156.1:0-1847 GCA_046294055.1 Caldimicrobium sp. | reverse complement strand
ATAATTCAAGCTGGGGACCCTCTTTTAGCACTCTGTCCTGTAGAAGATTCACCGTACTTAGAAAAAATAATCCAACGCATTCGTGAAGAGTGGACTTCTCAACAATAAAAGACCTCTATCCTTTTCCAGTTTATATTGGAGAAGAAATTTGGCATTTTCCATTTTTAAGAAGCGGTTTTCAAAAAGCAAAAGAATTAATTGAGTTATATCCCAAAGGTGCTCATGGGAGGATCATTGTAGCAAAAGAAATTTTTGAGGCAAAGGGTCGCTTTCAAAGAATTTGGTTAGCCAATAGAGGTGGACTATGGTGCGTGTTAACGCTTTATGATGAATTACTTCCAGAGAATTATAGTCTTTTAAGTATTTATATCGGGCTTGCCTTAATTCGAACTGTTAGATCCCTGGGACTCTCTGAAGTATACCTAAAATGGATTAATGATATTCATTACAAAGGGAAAAAATTAGGAGGTGTGTTAATCCAGCGATATAAAGATTGGTTCTTATGTGGTTTTGGCCTAAATGTAAATAACACTTTACCATCTTGGCTTCCTGCTATAAATATAAAAACCCTATTAAAAAAAGAAGTGTCTCTAAATTTTCTTCTCGAAGAACTTATAGTGTGGCTAAATTATTATTATAAAATTTTATGGGAATATGAAAAAAATAATCTAATGGGAGAGTGTACAAAAAACCTTTTAATAGAAGACTTCAAAGCCTTTTCAGATACCTTAGGAAATTGCATTTATTATTGTGAGAATTTAGATATCCCAGAAGAAGGAATTTTTGGAATCGCCACTGATTTTACAGAAAAGGGAGCTTTAATTATTAACACAAAAGAAGGTCTGATTGAGGTATCATCTGGGGAAATTATATATATTTAGTTCCTTTAATTTGTGCAATTTTTTTAAAACCTCTTTATAGCCATTTATAAAAAGAAAAATAAAATTTTTTAATATCACTTGAGTAAAATGTTTGGAACAAATTTTTTTGAAATTGACGCAAACTGATCTATCAATATCTTTTTTTATCAACTTAGATTCTATAAAAGCTAAACATTGTTCTATATCCTCAGGAAAAACAAAAAGTTCTATTCCTGGATATTTCTTTTTAATAATTTCAAGGTTGTCTTCCTCTCTTTTAACCCATATTTTAGTAACTCCTTTTAAATTTTTAAACCCTTCAAGCAAAATTACATCAAATTCATAAAAGATTTTTTCGAAAAGTTCTACTACATTTTTATTGTTAAATAAATCTTTGGAATAATAAAGGGTAAAAGCATCCTTTTGCAAAAGGGAGACTGCTTGTGCCCCTGCCTGCCTATATCTATAGGTATCAGAATTTTCTTTATCTGTTAAAAACCCCTCTTCTTTTGTTGATTTAACTACTGCAACTTTATAGCCTCTCTCTATCAGATATTTAACAACATTTTCTCCAACTTTGGTTTTTCCTGAATTATGAAATCCGGATATAGCAAATATTTGTGGCAAAGTAATTAAAGTTTTACAGATTCCCCAGGTTTTAAAATTATGATCTCTGGCTTAAATGGATATTTATTTAATTCTTCTTCAAAAGCTTCTACTGTTCCTTTAAGAATAGGAAAAGTTCCATAATGCATTGGAATAATCTTTTTGGCTTTAATTAATTGACATGCTTTTGCAGCTTCCTTGGGACCCATAACATAGTGGTCACCTATAGGCAAAAAAGCAATTTCAGGTTTATATAGTTCTGCAATCAACATCATGTCCCCAAAAAGACCAGTATCTCCTGCATGATAAAGGGCTAAACCATTTTCCAAAGTTATCACAAAACCACAAGGTTCTCCTCCATAGGTGCCATCAGGAAATGAT
>JBKBJB010000155.1:0-1985 GCA_046294055.1 Caldimicrobium sp. | reverse complement strand
AATTATTTTATAATCATCGAAGAATTCAAAAGGGTTTGGGTTTTAAGACACCAAATCAAATGGCCGAAGACTTTTATAAGTTGGCTGCCTAGAATCTCCCAAGGGAAAGCCTCCTGATAATTCAGCGTATATCAATCTTATTGGCCCAGCCCAACCGCTACGTACGGGTATAGGGTTAGTTACTGTCAGTTCTAGAACATCACAGCATTTGGATGTTTCTTTAAATTCAGGTAATAAAGCTAATGACTTTCTTGCCTCTTCTAATGAGCTAAACTGCTGTGGTGTAGCCCAGCCGCCTATTGATTGGGGACTATTGGATGCACCTTTATCTACTAACATATAAACTTTTTCTCCTGGATTTAACCATGTATCTAAAACAGATTTATTGGCTGCCCATGGTGGGAAGAACGGACGCCCACTTTTTTGTATTGGCTGTTTTAGAAAGATTAAGATAAATTAAATAAATCATTTATTCATCACCGGGGACAAAAAAACCATATACTCCATTTGATAGTTCTCCAGCTAAAAAAACTATTTTGGCCTTATTAGGTAAAACAGCATCGTACACATTTAAAGAATATTTTTGACTTGCTGAATCAAGCCATACTTCTTCACATTGATTAATACCATCTTTATTTTTTCCATTGTAATTTCCATCAATCATAACCTTTATAATAGGTTGGTTAATTTTCAAACGAACTTTGTAGGAATTTAAATTTCATATTATTCATCAATAAAAAAAACATAAACATTATTTGTGACCTCCTGAAATGCGAATTTAACTTTCTTTTTATTAATGTTTGTATAGTAAATATCGAATAAATATTTTTCTCCTAGTCTTGGTTCTAATAGGATTTGTGGTTCATTAGATTCTACCCAGTCAACTTTCCATAAATCTATATCTTGATAAATTACTGGTTGTGAACCATAACATGCTTGCAAAAACTTAAAAGTCATATGTTTTATTCCAAAACTATTTAATAGGCCCAGCTACGATTTCTAGATAACCTTGTTTGATAAGTGTTTCGACATTGGTCTTGCTAAAATATTGAATACCTCCACCTTTCATACCAAACCATGGTGCAATTTTACCAGACTCTACTGGTAATGGTTTAAGAACTCTATATACATAATAGATATCATCTAATGATGTTGGAGGTAATGATCTCATTTCATAGGGGGTGCCATACACTCCTAAAAACCTACCTCTAGGACTACCAAATCTATCTAATACGGTTCCAACAGGTAAAGTTATATCTTTGGCTGAACCCTTAACAGCTCCATTTGGATATAGTGACTGTGGAGGCCAAACTACTTTACTTGGATCAGACATATTTTTTATAACGCTATCAGGATACTTAACATTATTTGTATCTGGTCTCTTGACTGTAAGTTTAAGTATGCTAGTTGGTACTTTTGATAATTGCCTCTTTCCGTAATTGAAAACAGTCTTAAGACCTGTTGCTATACGTTCAATCCCTCCAGTAGCTCTGATACCCCATGTACCTGTTAATCCACCTACAATTTCGCCTGTACTGGTGACTAAAGAGCGGGCTAATCTATCTGCTGCTTTATTAAGGGCATTAACATTTTTTGCACATTTAGCATCATTATTCAAATTAACGAACATTTTATAAAGATCTATAATTCCAGATCCTAATGTATAGATTGAATAACCAATCAATGCGAGATCTGCAAGCCATCCTGCAGGAGTTGCTTGGGCTACTGCCCAAACTCCCAATATGATTCCCATTGTTGCTAAATTTGCTGGTTGGACCATTTCCAGTAATGCATTACCTATGATACTAGGTAATTGAGGAACTGCTCTTAGAATAATGTCCTGTACTTTCTGATTAAATGAGGCATTTTAGAGGTGGATCAGGAAATTTGAACAACACTTATAAGTGATATTTTGCTCCCCAAATGATGTTATAAACATCAATATATGGAGTATTTTATGGCACGTAGACCAAGAAGAAATCATT
>JBKBJB010000154.1:0-2004 GCA_046294055.1 Caldimicrobium sp. | reverse complement strand
CATAGAAGCAAAAATTTTTTCAAGTCCCTTGAAAATTTCCTCTTTAATTCCACTTACTCCCCTTTTTAAGTCTAAGAGAGGAATATTTTTCATAGGTTTACTCCTTTTCCTAATTTACATTTTTTAGGGATAAAGGGCAGCTTTACCTCTTTTCCTCGTTCAGCAGATTCATAAAGAGCAATAATTAGCTCAAGAGAAGGAAGGGCTTCTGCTCCTACTGCTAAAAAGTCTTTTTTCTTTCCTGTAGAAAAATATTCCATAGCAGCTTGGAGATAAGCAAAATGCGAATAGCCGAGAGGATGAGAAGGATTACTTTTAAACCCTTCAATAAGAGGCGAGACATCATCTATTCCTTCAAGGGCTAAATAATCTAAAGAATTCATAGCAAAGCCACCTAAGATAGCAGAACCCTTTTCACCTAAGAGAACCACTTCTGCTTTTATATCCTTGGGGCGAGCGCAAGTTGTTGCTTCAATCGTTCCTAAGGCGCCAGATTTAAATTTTATAGTACCTACGAGCAAATCCTCAGCTTCAATATTTACCAAATAAGTGCCCATTTTAGCAAAAACTGACCCTATTTCCCCACCCAAATAGGCAATAATATCAGCAAAATGGCAGCCCTGTTGAGCTAAGGCGCCTCCATCTTGAGCCCAGGTTCCCCTCCAGGAGGCACTATCATAATACTTTTGAGTTCTGCTCCAATAAAATTTCACGGATAGCAACACCAATTTGCCAAAATAGTTTTTTTCAAGAAGTTCCTTTATTTTAATTACAGGAAGATTAGCTCTATTTTGAAAAATGGTGACTAATTTTAGGTTGTATCTTTCTGCTAAATTTACAAGAATGTGGGCCTCTCTCAGAGTAAGAGCAAGAGGTTTTTCTACTAAGAGATGCTTTTTAAATTTTTTTAAAATAATCTCTCCAACCCTTCCATGCATTCCAGAGGGCAAAGAGAGGTCAACCACATCAAGAGGCTCTTTTTTTAACATCTCCAGGAAATTACTATAGGGATTTGCTGAGAGTTCTTTGCTAAAAAAGTTAGCTCTTTCTGAATCTACATCAGCTACAGCAACAACTTTTACCTTATTTTCAAGGGCTTTATAAATTTTTAAATGTCTCTCAGCAGCTTTTCCACAGCCAATTATCCCTATCTTCAGCATAATCTTTAAAATATACTAAAAAATTTAGTTGTAAAGACTTTTAGTTTTCTTGAAGATAGAATAAAATAAAAATTATGAACCAAGGAGAGCTAAATAATACCTCTTTGAAATACTTCTATTTCTTACTTTTTGCTATTTTTTTTAGTTTACTTATTATCTCCTATTTTTTGCCCCTTCTTTCTTATCAGGAAGCACGAAGAGCTGTAATTATTCAAGAAAGCTTTCTCTTTAAATCTTTAGTCCCAACACTTAACGGTGAGCCCTACTTTACAAAGCCACCTCTTCATATATGGATTTCCCTTATCTTTTATGGTATAGGAGCTATCCTTAAAGCAGAACTCTTCGGGATGAGAGTACTCTCAATTATAAGTTATATTTTGATGAGCTATCTGATATATTTAATCCAGAAAAGGGATGCCTTAAAAACTGTCCTTTCTATTTTATTACTAACCAGTTCCTTTCGTTTTTTGTCTTTTATTTATCGCATAGATTTAGAGCCTCTTTTTATACTTTTTAATTTGGCAAGTTTTTACTATCTTTTACAGTTTTTAGAAGACCAAAGGCTATTGAGAGTGGCACAATTTTACTTCTTTTTTGCCTGTGCCCTTCTTGTAAGAGGTCCTCTACATTTCTTCCTACTGCCTGCTTATTTACTCTTTCTCCTTTTAGAGAAGGATAGAAAAAAACTTTTCCTTTTCTTTCATCCAGTGGGTATAATTCTTTTTATAGGGGTCATTCTTCCTTGGTTTTTATATGGATATTGGCGTTTTGGAATAGATGTTTTTCAAGAGTTTTTATATAAAGACCTTGGAGAGAGGCTTGTTGCAAAAAAGGAGCCTTTTTA
>JBKBJB010000153.1:0-2044 GCA_046294055.1 Caldimicrobium sp. | reverse complement strand
CAAACGGTGTATACAAAAGTGCTCATTCTCTGTGGACCAGGAAATAATGGAGGAGATGGCTTTGTTTGTGCAAGATATCTATGGGATCGTGGTTATAAAGTAGAAGTAATTTTTTTCGGTGAAAAAGATAAATATTCTCCTGAAGCACGCACAAATTTTGAACTGTTGCAAAAGATAAATATTTTCCCCAGACAACTAAAAACCTATGAAGAAATTAAAGATCTTTTAGAACATTATAAACCTCAGATCCTGGTTGACGCTCTTTTTGGAACAGGGCTTAAGAAACCCTTAACAGGAATCTTTGAAGATGTTACCCTTTTAGTGAATGAATACAGAAAAAAAGATTCCTCGAAGATAGTGGCTATTGATATGCCCTCTGGAATATCTGCAGACACTGGCCAAATTTTAGGTGTAGGTATAAAAGCAGATTATACAATAACTTTTGAATGCTTAAAAGCTGGTTTACTTTTTTATCCTGGAAAGGAATTTGCAGGTGAAGTTAAAGTAGTTGAAATTGGCTATCCTTGGCAATTACTAAAGGAAAAGGGAATAATACCAAAGAGATATTATCTAAATGATAGGGTAGCTAAAAATTTATATCAACCTAGAAAAGGATTTTATCATAAGGGAAAAACAGGGCATCTTCTTGTTCTTGCAGGAAGTAAAGGCAAAAGTGGGGCAGCTTATTTAACAGCCCTTGGAGCTTTACGCGCTGGGGTGGGCTTAGTTACACTTGCTTCACCACAAAGTCTTCAATCTATCTATTGTAGCATGCTACCTGAAGCTTTAACCATAGGACTACCTGAAAATAAAGGAGAGATTTCAGAAGAGGCTATACCTTACCTTCTTGAGGCCCTTTCACAAAAAAAGGCTATAGTAATTGGACCAGGTTTAGGATTAGGTAACGGCCCTGAAAAAGTTTTATATACCTTATTAGAAAAAATCTCTATTCCCATAGTTATAGATGCTGATGGTTTAACCTTAATAACTAAGAACTTAGATTTATTAAAAAACTATCCTCATCCTAAAGTAATAACACCCCATCCTGGAGAAGCAGCAAGGATCCTTTCTTGCAAACCTTCAGATATATTAAAGGATCCTTTATCTGCTATTAGAGAGTTAATAGTTCAAACATCAGCTATAGTTGTTTTGAAAGGTCCTCATACTATTATTGCTTCTCCTGATGGAGAAATATATATTTCCTCTATTGATGAACCGGGTATGGCTCAAGGAGGAATGGGGGATGTTCTTTCTGGAATCATTGGAGCTCTTATCGCACAAGGCTATTCTCCTCTTCATGCCTGTGCCTTAGGTGTTTATTTGCATGGTGCTTCAGGTGTAAATTTAAAAAATACATATGGACCTTTTGGTTTTTTAGCTTCTCATTTAGCCAACCATATCCCGGTAATACTTAAAAAATTAGAAGAGGTGTGATTATTAGCATAGAACAGAGAAGATTTCCACGTTTTTTCACAAAAATTTTGGCTTATTTTCCTGGAGATGATAAAGGATATCCTGTAAAAAATGTCTCGTGGAAAGGGCTTTTCATAAAAACTGATAAATTCACTAAGTCTTCAGAAAAATTTATTTATCTTGAATTAGAGATACCTGAAATAGGAAGAATTCCCATTTATGGAACGATAGTTCATTATGGAACACCAGAAGAGCCTGGTTTAGGTATTGAAATTTTAGAAATTGATAAAAATTTAGCCCCTGTTTGGAACATTTACATTAAGATTCTAAGTTATCTAAAAGAAGCTAAGGAAAAATATGAAGTGATAATGACCGATAGCGAAACCCAAGAAAAATGACGCTTTTTATTGAAAGTTTTCTTTTTTTTCTTTTAGGCCTTATCATTGGAAGTTTTTTAAATGTAGTAATCTATAGAATTCCTAAAGGAATATCTATAATATCCCCTTCATCTCATTGCCCTAAATGTGGGAAAAAACTCAAATGGTATCATAACATACCAGTTATAAGCTTTATTATATTAAGAGGAAAGTGCGCCTATTGTGGAGAAAAAATTTCTTTACAGTATCCCATG
>JBKBJB010000152.1:0-2095 GCA_046294055.1 Caldimicrobium sp. | reverse complement strand
CAGCTAAGAGTAAATTATCGCTTACCGAGGTTGCAACTCAAGTCACTTTACATACACCTCGCACCTTAAGAAAATTAGAAAAAATTCACCATCCTGTTGTAGTATTTTTGGACAACTATGAGACTTTCAAGAAGTTTAAAGATGTTGAAGGTGATTTACAGATGGTCTGGGGAGCCTATGTAGGCACATCTGATGAAATAATCAAAAGAGGCTCTTTAAAGGAAGTAGCTGAAGAAATCCGGTCTTTAAGACAGGAATTAAAAAAGAAAAAGGGATATCTTATGGAAGTTTACATATTAAAACCTTTCTCTAATAAAGAATAGTTTAAAATGGTATGAAAATTAATCTTTTGGGTATAGGTTATAAACCGTTAACAAAGAACGAAGAGGAAATTTTAAAAAAGGTTGAAACGATTTTTCTTTTTTCTGCAACATTAGAAACTTTTAAAAATTACCCCCTTTATAAGGAAGTTAAGGAAAAATTAAAAATTATAAAAAATATTAAGGAATTTCTTTCAGAAATGGAAAATTATAAAGACAAAGAGGTAAGTTTTTTAGCTTCAGGAGATCCTTTATGTTATGGAATTGGAGAAACTTTTTTAAAAAAATTTCCTAAAGAGTGCTTAGCTATTTATCCAGACCTTTCAACACCTCAAGTTTTCTGTGCAAGACTCAAGATACCTTTACATAAAGTAAAAATTTTTTCTTTTCATGGAAGACCTTTTGAAGGTTTAACGCTATTAAGAGAAATTTCTAATCATCCTTATCTTTTCTTGTTTACTGATCCTCAGAATAACCCAACAGAAATTTTAAAATTTCTTTATGAAAATTCTTTTTCTCAGGTAAAAGTGTATGTGGGTGAAAACTTGGGAAGAAGTAACGAGAAGATCTATAGCGGACTACCTAAAGACTTCATAAATACTACTTTTAATGAACCCAACTGTATCCTTATTGAAAATCCATTTTTTGGTAAAGAACTTCTTTTTGGTATCGAAGAAGACAAAATAATTCACAAAGAAGGTTTAATTACTAAAGATGAAATTAGAGCCATAGTATTGCATAAACTTTTAATTCCAAAGCAAGGCGTTTTTTGGGACATTGGTGCAGGTTCAGGCTCAGTTAGTATAGAGGTTGGGAAGTTAAACCCTGAATTACAAATCTTTGCTATAGAAAAAGATAAAGAGCAGGTTGAATATTTGGAGAAGAATCTAAAAAACTACAAGGTACCAAATGTGCAGGTAGTAAAAGGAGAAGCACCTAAAGTTTTACATGGACTTCCTTATCCCGATAGAATTTTTTTAGGTGGTAGTGGCGGGAAACTAAATGAGATTTTAGAGTATCTATTATCAATAAGTTCATGGGAAGTATTAGTAGCTACTTTTGTCTTATGGGAAAATTTAAATTTAGCTTTAAAAATTTTAAAAGCAAGGTTTCACCTTCAAATAAGTCAAGTACAAATTAATAAATGGCAATCTTTAGGGGAAAATCATTATTTTAAAGCCCAAAATCCTATTTTTATTCTGCGGGCAAAAAGATAAATATCTCAGGTAAACCTCCTTTTCAAAGTTTTTGTGTTAAGTCAAGTTTTAAATTATTTTATATTATAAAGTTTTTCTCTTACACTAAAATTCTGAATCAAAGCCTTCTCAAATCCTTTCTCTGGCAAAAGCGTGTTTCTTCCAAAATAATAACAAAAAAAGAAGAACTTTGGCTATATTATATCCTTGACTTCATTAATTCTTGCACTTGTTTTTTTAAAAGGTCGTTTTAATATAACTTTAAAATTTCGAGTTTAAATTTAATAGGAGGTATGCTATGACGATAAGAGCTTATGTATTAATTAACACTCAAATTGGTCAAACGGAGAAGGTAGTGGAAGCTTTAAAAAAAATTGAAGAGGTAAAACGTTTAGATGTAATAATGGGTCCTTATGATATTATCGTGGAAATTGAGGTCCCCAATTATGAGGCAATTTCTAAGGTTTTATTAGAGAAGTTTCAGAGTATTCCAGCTATAAATCATACAATGACTTGTCCGGTGGTGAGTTAAATCTTGGGGCAAAAGCTTTTATCAGAAAAAGTTTTAGTTTTAAATAA
>JBKBJB010000151.1:0-2105 GCA_046294055.1 Caldimicrobium sp. | reverse complement strand
AGTTTTAATTCCCTTAAATTTGATGAAGATTCTAAAAGAAAAATTTTTGGGTCAGGAAATTGAGCTTTTCGTAGTGCCCTTTATTGTTAAAAACGAAAAATTAGAATTATATGGATTTTTAGAAAGAGAAGAAAGGGAATTTTTTCTTCGATTAAATGCTTTATCAAAAATAGGGCCAACCCTTGCATTAAATATTCTATCAGTTTTTAGTCCAGAGGAATTAAGACAAGTTATTGAAGAAAGGAAAATAGCGGAGTTATCAAAGGTTCCTGGAATTGGATTAAAAAGGGCAGAAAAACTCTTCATTGACCTAAAGAACCTCTTTGGGAAGCTCTCTAAAAAAGGAATAACCATACCCTTTGAAAAAGAAAGTATTCTTTCAGAAGCTAAAGCTTGTTTATTAAGTCTTGGTTTCCAAAAAAAAGAAATTGAGGAAGTGCTTTTCAAGGTTTTTCATGAAGAAGATTCCTTAGAAGAACTGATAAGGAAGGCTTTAAAAGAATTAACTCCTCTTTTTAAGGAGGAGCCTATTGACAAGAAAAAGTTTTCTTAGAACATTAGGATTAATAACTCTTGGGTTCTGGGGAGCAATAACTTTTAAAACCCTTGCACACCTTTCAAAACCATCCCCCAAGAAAGTGTTTATTTCCAAAAACGAGTTAGAAAAGATGAAAGATTTGCATCTTTTTGCAGATATAATCTTAGTTAAAAAAGAACAAATATATTTTGTCTTTTCACGTAAATGTCCGCACTTAGGATGTAAGTTGAATTATGACCCAGAAAAAGAGTTGATCGTCTGTCCCTGCCATCAAAGCAAATTTTACCTGACTGGAAAATATGTAGAAGGTCCGGCAAAAAAAGATTTGCAAAAACTTCCTTTTGAATTCAGTGAAGAAGGTATAAAGGTTGAAATTTCCTAAGGGTTTTATCTTTTTACCTCTTGCATGGATAAGTGTTTCCTCCTTTATCCTTTCCCTATTTTCTGGTCTAATCTTAAGCTTCCATTATTTTTACACAGAACCTCTTATAAGTGTGTTAAAAATTGAGAATTTTGTCTTTATGGGAAAATATTGGCGAGAGCTACACTACATCTCATCGCAAATTGCTTTAATAGCCCTCTTTTTGCATCTCATTGATAGTGTTTATAAGAAATTTTACTTTTTAAAGAGCAAATTAACTTGGCTACTTTTAATTTTTTCCCTTTTTTTATTACTTTTTATTACTTTTACAGGTTATGTAATTAGACAAGATGAGACAGGGGAGTTGGCTGGTGCTATTGCAGAAAATATTCTCCTATCAGTGCCTTATATAGGAAGATTTTTAAATAAGATTTTTTTAAGTATTTCAGAGGTTGGAGTAGGAAGAGTTTATAATTGGCATATCTTCTTATCCTTTGGTTTAGCTTTAGGTCTTTTATTTGGGCATTTTAAAATTAAAGCCGTCTTTCGCTGGAGTAATTTTCCTTATTTCCTGATTATTTCTCTCTTGCCCCTTATTCTGGATTTTCCCCTTAGGGCTTATCAAGGCCTTAAAGCAAGGGGTCCCTGGTTTTTTATAGGTGTCCAGGAAATGTTAAAATTTCTCCCGCCCGTCTTAGTTTTTTTCTGGCTTCTTTTGCCTTTTTTCCTTATTTTCCTTTATGTGATAATTCCTAAAAAAGAAAGACTTCTACATTTTTTCTTGATTAGCTATCTAATGCTTTATACTCTCTTTTCCTTTTTATTTTTGTTTAAGCACTAACATGGTTATTTTTCCATTGTCTAAAATTTTCATTTCCAAATAAATTTTGACCCACCTTTAATAACCCCTTGACAATTTTAAAAAGTATGTGTTAAGAAATAGTTTTAATAAAATAATAAAAAAACTAAAAATAATAATGGTTTCTTTTTCGCAATCCTTCCTCATTATTACAAAGAATCTTTCTCTGAAGTATTTGATTTTTCAAGCTTTGGATAAAACCTCAGGCTTAGGACTAAAAATTGAGCTATGAATGGAAGATGTAAATTGATCTGTAAGGTAGATAGATATAAAGGAAAAAATTTGTAAAATGAGGGGTGAAGATGAGACTCAAAGTTTTGGTTCAAGCCCCCAAGTTGCCTATTATT
>JBKBJB010000150.1:0-2107 GCA_046294055.1 Caldimicrobium sp. | reverse complement strand
CTTTCAAGCGAAAGTGCCAGTGAAAAGACTCTTAAAGAAAAGGTTACTCCTTCCAAAGAAGAACCAACAGAAGAGCCTATTCTTCTTACTTACAGGGTGAAAAAGGGAGATACTCTAAAAAAAATTGCTGCTAAATTTGGTGTTTCTGTAAGTGAGCTAAAAAGATTAAATCATTTAAAAAATAACAAATTATTACCTAATCAAAAAATTATTATTGGAAAAATCATACACCCAACCCCTGCTCCTATCCCATTAAGGGAAGATTTTACATATCATACAGTAAAAAAGGGAGAAACTTTATACAGGATCTCTCTTGCTTATAATGTACCTTTAGAAGAGCTTAAAAGGATCAATCATCTTGAGGGCAATTTAATATCTGTTGGGCAAAAATTAAAAATTCCTTTAAGTTCCTCTATTCCTGATAAACCTTTTGTTTTAGAGAGCCCAAAAAAAACCCTTGAAGTAAGAGAGGAAAACCTAAAGGAAAAATTTGAAAGGACTATTATTGCCAAAAACAAAATTTTAACTCCCTCTATGCTCTCTAAAGAGGAGGAACTGGCTTTAAGGCAAAAATTTATTGAGCTTTCAAAAAATTTAGCAGACTCCCGCTATAAGTTCGGGGGAAGTGGAAATGGCTATTTGGACTGTTCTGCCTTTGTTAAACTTGTCTATGAAGAATTAGGAATAAAGCTTCCAAGAAGCTCACCTCAACAATTTCAAGTAGGAATACCTGTAGAAAGAGAGGATCTAATTCCTGGAGACCTTGTTTTCTTCAAAACAATTGGAAAAAGGATCTCCCATGTGGGCATCTACTTAGGTGATAATAGATTTATCCACATCTCCTCTTCCACGAAGAGGATCTCTATTGACTCCTTGGATGACCCATATTTTAAAAGTCGTTATGCAGGGGCAAAAAGAATATTAAATGGTGAAGTTTTAGAGTATTTCCAAGATTATCTGAAGAAAAATTCAAATAACTCAAAGAGCCAAGAAAACACTGAAACCTCCTTTAGTCCATAAGGACCCTTTTAACCCCCTCTCCAACCCTTTTTTAATAATCGTGCATAAATATGTGCTCCAAGCGTTCCCCTTTTTAGACCGCCTCTCTCAAAGGTTCTTAGCTTTTTTCCTCCACAATTTAAAGAATATTTGATCATTTATCTTTTCTTTTCCCGCGGAATATATCAAGCTTTGCTATTACATACATCTATGATATATTTTTCATAGGCACCTATAAATAAAAGGAAAGAGCCAGTGATGAGATTAGATTTTTTGGAGGAATTAAATCCTGCTCAGAGGGAGGCAGTTGAGACTATCTATGGACCTCTTTTAGTTATCGCAGGGGCTGGCAGTGGTAAGACAAGGACTTTAGTTTGTCGTTTAGCTTACTTTGTAGCAAAAGGAACCCCTTCAGAAAAGATCCTTCTTCTCACCTTTACCAGAAGAGCAGCAAGGGAAATGATAGAGAGGGCAAGTCTCCTCTTAAAAACAGATGTAGATAAAATTACAGGAGGCACCTTCCACTCTCTATGTAATCTTATGCTTAGACAATATGGCTCCCTTCTTGGCTTTAGCCCCAATTTTACCCTCCTTGACCGGGGAGATATGGAAGACCTTTTTAATCTCACTAAGACGAGCTTAAAACTGGGAGAAAAAAAGAAACTTTTTCCAAAAAAGGAATCATTGGCAAACATCTATAGTAAAATGATCAATCAAGGAAAAAGCCTGGAAGAAATCTTAGTAGAGGAATATCCTCAATTTCTTGAGTTTGCTACTGAAATTAAAAAAGTGATTGAGGAATATCAAAAATACAAAAGAAACCATCAGCTTATGGATTATGATGACCTTTTACAAAATTGGGTTCTTCTCCTAAGGGACTTCCCTCAAATTAGAGCCGAAGTTTCCAAGCGGTTTAATTTCATAATGGTTGATGAGTATCAAGATACCAATACCCTGCAAGGTGAAATTATTAAATATATGGCTGAATGACACGGCAATGTTATGGTTGTAGGGGATGATTCCCAAAGCATCTATGGCTTTAGAGGCGCAAACTATAGAAACATCTTTGAATTTCCTAAACTTTTCCCAAACACCAAAATAATCAAAT
>JBKBJB010000014.1:0-10171 GCA_046294055.1 Caldimicrobium sp. | reverse complement strand
AAATTGCTTCAAGAGCTTATAAAGAAGGAACAGGTGCCAGAGCCCTTGCAAGGATTTTAGAAGTTTCTCTTATACCTTTTGAAAGAGTACTTCCTTCTATGGAAATAAATCATTTAGCTATAACCGAAGAACTAATAAATGATCCTGAAGGCTACTTGAAAAGCCTTTTAGCAAACCCACTCGATGATAAATGGAGAAAAGCTTACGAATCGGCCCTTAAAGACGAAAAAGAAAGAATGATTCAATTTTTAGAAAATAAAACACACTTAAAAAAAGGGCTCTCCTTTGAACTAACTTCTTCTCGTTTAAACCTTTTATTTTCTCTTTATAAAAGTGAGGATATAGAATTTTCTCATGCTATAGAGGAGCTAAATTATTTATACAAGCAAATCAAGGCTTATTTAAATACTTTTTCTAAAAGAAATCAAATCCAAGCTATCTTTACAGAAGATGCCATAGATTATATTTTAGAGGAAGTTTTAAAAAGAGACATAGGAGTTTTTTCCTTTTGTGAGAGAAGTCTTTCAAAATTAGAATATACCATTGCTCTTTTAAAAGAAACCACAGGAAAAGAGCAGTTCTTCATTACAAAAAAGGCTTTTACTGAACAAGATAAATTTTTAGAAGAACTTTTAAGAAATTAAAATGATACTTATTGCCTTATCTGAGGCAATTTTTGAAAAACTAAAACCTTTTTTAGAGGAACTAAAGGTAAAATATCAAAAAGTTGAAAATGGCGAAGAGCTTTTGGAAAAAGCTAAAAAACTAAAGCCAGATTTAATTCTCCTTGAGAAGGACCTCCCTCTTTTAGATGGCTTTGCAGTAGCACTGCTCCTAAAATCTGACAATAAAACTAAAAATATACCTATTATCGCTGTGTGTAAGTGTAATTTTCCGGAGGAAGAGATTAAAGCCAAAGATAGTGGCGTTGACACCCTTCTTTATTTGCCCTTTAATAGAGAACAAATAATAGAAAGTATCAAAGGATACTTAAAATAAACTCTTTTAGGAGGAAGAACTTAATGATTGGTATTTCTAAACTTTATTGCGGAACGGTAGAACCCTCTGATCCATTAAGATATGGAAGAAAGGCAAAAGATCTCCCTTCTCACTTATTACAATTTTCCGTAGATAAAAAACCAGTTGTAGTATGGAATGTAACCAAAGCCTGTAATTTGAGGTGTATTCATTGTTATGCATCAGCAGAAAATAAACCAGCAGAGGGAGAGCTTACAACTCAAGAAGGATTTGCCCTTCTTGAAGATTTAGCTAATTTTGGATGTCCTGTGGTTCTTTTTTCAGGTGGTGAACCCTTAGTTAGACCTGACATCCTTGACCTTATTCATAAAGCAGTTAGCTTAGGTCTTAGAGCAGTACTTTCAACTAATGGTACTTTAATTGATTCCGCCTTGGCTAAAGAATTAAAAAAATTGGGTTTATCTTATGTGGGAATTAGTCTTGACGGCATCGGAGAAGTGCATGATCGTTTTAGAGTTTCTCCTGGATGTTTTGAAAAGGTAGTTAGGGCTATAGAAAATTGTAAAAGAGAAGGTATTAAAGTTGGACTAAGATTTACTATAAATAAGTTTAATGCAGAGGAAATACCTAAGATTTTTGATTTTGTAGAAGAGCTTCAAATACCGCGAATCTGCTTTTATCATCTGGTCTATGCAGGTAGAGGTAGTAAACTTATTGAACAAGACCTTTCTCATGAAGAAACAAGAAATTGGGTAGATTATATTATTGACAGGACAAAGGAATTGCATGATAAGGGACATAAAGTAGAGGTTTTAACAGTAGATAACCATGCAGATGGGCCATACCTTTATCTTAGGATGAAAAGAGAAAATAATCCCAGAGCAGAAGAAGTTTATCAACTTCTTCTTATGAATGGAGGAAATAATTCAGGGGTAGGAATCGGTTGTGTTTCATGGGACGGGTCAGTGCATGCTGATCAATTTTGGAGACACTATAGTTTCGGTAATGTTCGCGAAAGACCATTTAGCGTTATTTGGATGGATACATCCGACCCTCTTATGGCAAAATTGAAAGAAAAGAAAAAATATGTAAAAGGGAGATGTGCCAAGTGCAAATTTTTAGAAGTTTGCGGAGGTAATTTTAGAGTTAGAGCTGAAGCTTATTATGGTGATGTCTGGGCGCAAGATCCTGCCTGCTATTTAACTGATGAGGAAATTGGAATAGCTTAAAATAAAATATTGGGAGGTCTTTTATGGAAAAAATAGAACGGGCTCTAATTAGTGTTACTGATAAGAGTGGTATAGTAGAATTTGCACGGGAACTTTCTACTCTTGGCATAGAAATTATTTCTACTGGTGGCACAGCAAAAGTCATAAGAGATGGAGGGATTCCCGTTAAGGATATTTCCGAACTAACAGGCTTCCCAGAAATCTTAGGTGGAAGAGTAAAAACTTTACATCCTTATGTACATGCAGGAATTCTTTTTAAAAGGGATGACGAAGCCCATCAAGAAACTATAAAAAACTTTAATATCAAACCTATAGATTTAGTAGTAGTGAATCTATACGCCTTTGATAAAGTAGTAAAAGAAGGAGGCGATTTGGAAAAGGCTATAGAAAATATTGATATTGGTGGACCAACTTTACTTAGAGCAAGTGCCAAAAATTTTAAGTTTGTGACAGTGGTAGTTGACCCTGCTGATTATCCTAAAGTTTTAGAAGAAATTAAAAAGTATGGGAATACCACTCTTCAGACCCGCTTTGAATTAGCCAAAAAAGTTTTTAAACTCACAAGCACATATGATGAAATGATATACAACTATCTTAGTACTTTTAAAGTATAATATATCTCATCAAAAATGTTCTGTGTAGTTTTAGCCCATGAAACATGGGAAGGATTATATACACAGTTAGAGAAAACAAAGGACTTCACAGATCTTTTTGAAATTAGATTAGATTCTCTAAAAGAGCTCTCACCGAAGCCCTTAAGAGAATTTTTAAATCTCCCTTATAAGTTTATTTGTACTTTTCGCAGTTTCGAGGAGGGGGGGTTAAGAAAAGAGGACCCCCTTAAAAGATGGGACATATTGGAAAATTGTTGTAAATGGGGAGCCTACTTAGTTGATTTTGAATGGAGAAGTTTTTTAAAATTAAAAGACCCAATTCTTAAAAGTCCCTATTTTAGCGAAAAAATTTTATTTTCTTACCATAATTTTTCCAAAACCCCGAAAATAAAAACACTGAAGGGTGTTCTAAAGAAAGCTTCACATTTAGAAATAAAATGGTTTAAAATTACTACCTTTACAGAAAAAATAGAAGAATCCTTTGAGTTTTTAACTTTAATTAATTATGCTAAAACCTTAGGAATAAGATTAATTGCTTTTAATATGGGCGATAAGGTCAGGCTTTCCCGTGTCTTAAATTTGTTTTTAGGTTCACCGTTTACTTATGTCTTTCCACCTATGGAAAAGCCTCTTGCCCCAGGACAAATGGATATTATAGAGGCAAAAAAACTCTGGGAGGTATTAAGAGTTGTATAAGGTTTGGGGGATAATTGGAGACCCTATTTCTCATTCTTTATCCCCTCTTATGCATAATATTGCCTTTAGAGAACTAAATATTAACGGTGTTTATGGAGCCTTTTTAGTTAAAAAAGAAAATTTAGCCCAAGCAATTGTTGGAATTAAGGCTTTAAATATTAAAGGAATTTCTGTAACGATACCTCATAAAGAAGCAATTATTCCCTTTTTAGATGAGGTAGATAAGGTGGCATTAGAAATTGGTGCTGTAAATACAGTGGTAAATGATGAAGGGAAATTAAAGGGTTATAATACTGATTGGATCGGGGTGCTTAAAGCCTTTGAAGAGAAGGGTGTAGAGCTTAAAGGAAAAAAAATTGTTATAATTGGAGCAGGAGGAGCAAGTAGAGCAATAATTTATGCCATGCTTAAAGCTCAAGCGAAAGAAATTTTGGTTTATAATCGAACCTATGAAAAAGCCTTGGATTTAGCAAACTACTTTGGTATAAAAGCTAAACCCTGGGATGAAGTAAATGAAGCTTGGGGCGATATAATCATTCAAGCAACAAGCGTAGGTTTAAAAACTTGGGATAGTCCTCTTTCAGAAGAAGTTTTAAAAAGATTTAAAGTTGCTATGGATATTGTATATCTTCCACTTAAAACGAAATTTCTAAAATTAGCAGAAAAGTATGCCTTGACGATTGACGGACTTAGAATGCTCCTTCATCAAGGCGTAGCTCAATTTAAACTTTTTACAGGAATGGAACCACCGGTTAAACTTATGGAAAAAGTCCTTTACGAAGAAATAAATAAAATTGAAAAGGATTTAATGTATGGAGATAAAAATAATTAAGCCCTTAAAAACTTTTAAAGAAATTTCTTTGTCTCTTCCCTCTTCTAAAAGTCTTACTCAAAGAGCTTTCATCTGTGCGAGTTTAGCTGAGGGGGCCTCAGAAATAAAAAATCCATTACTTAGTGAAGATCCTTTACTTTTAAAGGAAGCCCTAATGAAAACAGGCGTAAAATTTAGAAAAAAAGATGAGACTATATTTGAAATAAAAGGCATAGGTCCAAAACCTCTGTTAGCCAAAGAAAAGGTCTATTTGGGAAATAATGGAACAGGAGCAAGGTTCTTTTTAGCTTATTCAACTTTAGGAACAGGAGATTGGATTGAATTATATGGGAAACCAAGACTTCACGAACGACCTATGGCTCCTTTAATTGAGGCTTTAAGAAAGCTTGGTGCCAATATTGAATGCTTAGAAAGAGAAGGTCATTTTCCTATTAAAGTTTTAGCAAGTACTCTTCATTCTGGAGAATTAACACTACCAGGTTATGTAAGTAGTCAGTTTATTTCTGCCCTCTTATTAATTGGCTGTTATCTACCAGAGGGTATAGAAATAACTATTGAAGGTGAGTTTTTTTCCAAAAGCTATGTTGAGATGACCTGTGAAGTGATGGAAAAATTTGGAGTAACTGTAGAATATGATAAAAGCACCTATTATGTAAAACCTCAAAGATTCAAAGCTATTAATTATGAAGTGCCTGCTGATGCATCAAGTGCATCCTATTTTTTGGCTATTCCTTTAGTCTTAAACCAAGGAAAAGTAATCATAGAAAATTATGATCATAACTCTAAACAAGCTGATAGAGTGTTTTTAGATTTTATCCAAATAATGGGAGCAACGGTTAAGCCTATTTATCCCTGGGGGATAGAAGTTACTTCTGAGGGAAAACCAAAAGCGGCTTCTTTTAATCTTAAGGATTGCCCAGATCTTTTTCCTACTATGGCTATTCTTGGGGCTATTTCTGAAGGGAAAACCACCCTTTACGGTGCCCCTCATTTGAGACATAAAGAAACCGATAGAATTAAAGCAGTTGCCACTGAGCTTTCTAAAGTTGGAGTAAAAGTTGAAGAACTTCCTGATGGTTTAATTATATATGGGCAAAATAATTTCCATCCTGCAAGAATAAAAACCTACGATGACCATAGAATAGCTATGGCTTTTGCCATCTTGGGACTAAAGGCAGGTCCCTTAGAAATTGAAAATCCTTCTTGTGTATCAAAATCTTTCCCCACTTTTTGGGAACTTTTTGAAAAATTATATGTATGAAAAAGATACTTCTTATAGGGTTTAGAGGCACAGGAAAAAGTTCTGTTGGAAAACAATTAGCTCATGCTCTCGGTGTGCCCTTTATAGATGCAGATGAAGAAATAGAAAAAAATATGGGAAAAACTATAAAAGAATTAGTTAGAGAACAGGGATGGGAGTTCTTTAGAAAATTAGAAAAAGAATTTTTAAGGAAACTTCTTTCGAGAGAAAACTTGGTTTGTGCATTAGGAGGTGGCGCAGTATTACATGAAGAAGAGATGAAGGAATTAAAAAAAGAAAGCTTGATAATATGGTTAGATGCAGATATTGAAGAAATTAAAAGAAGATTAAAAAAAGATAAAAAAACTGCAACGCAGAGGCCAGCCTTAACTGGTATGACTTGGGAAGAGGAGATAGAAAATCTCTACAAAGAGAGAAAACCCCTTTATAAAAAATGGGCAGATTTTAGAATAGAAAGCTCCTGCAAACCACCAGATGTTCTTGCTAATTATATAATAAATCTATTAAAGAAGTTTGCTTATTGCTAATACCTTTGCAGAACTTACAGCTGCATAGACAATTTTTCAGAAGAGATTTACAGGTAAATTTTTATGCCTCGTGCCGGAAAAAAACAAGTTTTACACTAAAAGTGTCTTTTTAACTGATTTTCTTCACCTTTAAAAAAAACCCTTTTTTTTCTAAAACCTTTATATTTGAATCCTTAGGTATTAACTCATCTGAAAAGGCTTGCCAAATCTCACCATGAATAAAAACTTTTCCTCCTTCTGCTGTAATATCAGTTAAAGCCTTTCCCTCAAGGCCTATTAGTTCTTCACTACCAGTAACAGGTTTTTTCTTTACCGTTTTTATTACAAAATATGTAATGGCACCAAAAAGTAAAGTAAAGATAATAACAACTGTATAAAGAAAGGGGGTGTAAACCTTTAGTGCAGGTGGATTATTTCCGAAGAGGATAATTGAACCTAAAAGAAGACAAATTATACCAGCAATAGTAAGTAAGCCATGAGAAGTCACTTGAGTTTCTAAGAAAAAAAGAAGACCGGAGAGCAATATTAAGGCAAGACCTGCATAACTCATAGGCAAAATACTTAATCCCAAAAAGGCTAAAATTAAGCAAATTGCTCCCAAAACTCCAGGAAATATGGTACCTGGATGGGATAACTCAAAATACATCCCCAAAAGCCCTAACATAAGAAGAAAATAAACCAAATTTGGATTGGCAAGAATTTTAAAAAATCTTGTTTTAAAATCTTCTTTTATGTATTCAATGGATGCATCTTTTAGCGATAGGACAACTTCGGTGTTTCTAACTTTAACTTTTTTTCCATGGGCTTGAGATACTAAATCTTTTAGATCAATAGCTATGATCTCAATTACTTTTTGTGCGAGTGCTTCTTTTTCAGTGATACTTTTACTTTTTTTTACAGCAAGCTCTGCAAATTCAGTATTTCTTCCTCTTGTTTCGGCTAAGTTTTTTGCCCAAGCAGCTAAGTCATTTGCTATTTTTTCCATCATCTTAGGGTCTGCTTTGCCACTAAGTTCAACGGGATGAGCTGCTCCAACATTAGTAGAAGGAGCCATTGCAGCTAAGTGACTTGCTAATAAAATAAAAACTCCTGCCGATGCCGCTCTTGCACCTTGAGGACTAACATAAACAATAACAGGTATCTCGCTTTGCAAAATACCTTTTACAATTTCTCTTGTTGACTCAACTAAACCTCCTGGAGTGTCAAGCTCAATAATAACAGCTTTTCCTTTTTTCTCAGAAGCATAATTTAACCCATAGCTTATAAAATTTGCTGTAACAGGAGTTATAGCTCCCTCAACTCTTAAAACAAATATAGTCCCATCTTGAGCATAAAGCTTTCTTACAAAAAAACTTAAAAATAAAAAAATTACTACGAACTTAATGTATCTTCTCATAAAGGGTTTTAAAGCACTTTAAATCTTCCCAAATTAATCTTTTTACATGAGGATTTTTAAGAATGTACGAGGGATGGTATGTAAAAATAATAGTACTTCCTTTATAAGTATAGGGGATTCCTCTTATTGAAGAAAGATGGGTAGGTTCATTTAAAAAAATCTTTGGGGGGACAAAACCCAAGGCTAAAATTAGCTTTGGTTTTAAAAGCTTTATCTCCTTAAAAAGATATTTTTGACAAGCTTGAATCTCTTCATCTTCTGGCACTCTACCAGCACTTGGCTTACATTTCACTGCTAAAGTTATATAAAAAACTTCCCTTCTTAAGCCTATGCTAAATAGCATTTTCTGTAATATCTCTCCAAGAGACCCAGCAAAGGGCCTTCCATAGTAGTCATCTTCACTATCTGGATAATCTGCTATAAGCATAAGCTTTTTATTTTCAAAATTTTCCTCTAAGACAGGCTGTTTCCTAATTCTATGCAAATTACAGTCTTTACAATGTTTTATCTTCTCAAATAAAGATGAAAGGCTATCTTCCTGAAAAAATTTTTCCTTTATGTAAAGATCTTTTAATTCCTGAGAAAAGGGTATATAACTAAAACCAAGCTCTTCTAAGTATTTAAGATTTTGCCTAACAGCCCCTATAGCTTTCTTAAAGGTCTCCTGCATAATTATATTTTAATCTTAATGCCTTTTTAAAATTTTAAAAGCTATTTATCCTGGTAGAAGTCTTTTTAGTCTTATGCCCTTGAAAAAATCGTGATAGTAGCAGCCTAAATAGACATAGGCTGAAAATAAGATGCTCAGAATTTTTGGCGAGGAATAAAAACTTCTACCCTCCTTCTATACCATACTTTTTTATTTACCTGGATACTATCTCTTAACCCGAAAGAGAAAAAAATTTGACAAAAATAAAAATTGATGGAAAAAATAAAATTGATGGAAATGAAAAAAATATGTAAAGTAGTGGTTATTATGAATATCTTTTGATTGGTGGAATGGTACTTGCTGGTACTTTTTTGTCCTCGCTGGCTTTTTTTGCGCTGGTTTATTCAAGAAAATAAAAAATTAATTTAAGGTTTCCATACTTTTTATGTACGCAAACCTACTACAAAAAGTGAATAAAATAAGTGGAGTCAAAATCGTTTTTTTCATAGCTTTGTTATCTTCAGTAGGCTTAGGAATTTGGACGTTGTACTCTTTTTTTCTTTGCGCGATGGAAGAGATATATAAGGGAAATGATTTTGTAATGACTGTAGAGGGGGTGAGTGATTGTACTGTTCTTTTTGCTGATTTGATTCTATCATGGATATTCGGTTTTCTTGTTGCTGGGTTATTTAAGGAAACGCCTCCTCGAAAGTTGAAGATTATTTCTATAGGGTTATTTTTTATAGTAGCAATTGGATTTGTTTCTTTCCCTTATCTCGAAAAATTAGCCAACAAATTGCACGAAAAATATGCGTCAGGTTGTGGGTATACGAACCCCCCACCAGATTTTCTCACAGGTATTACCATTTTTCTTCTGGAGCTTTTTGTTACAGCGTTTTTAAAACCTCTTCTTTATATGGGACTTGGGTTTGTTGTAAATTCTTTAAGACTTGTTGTAAATCCTCAAATAAAAAAAGAGAGATTGGCACCAACAGCGAGAGCAGAGAAATTTATTTTCTATGTAGTATCGTTTTACTTACTAATTACTATTATTCCAGATTTTCTTCCAACAACTAATTCTTTGGTTCATTGTTTTTTATGGGAATTTTTAAGATTTGGACTAAGTTATACGATTGACTGTATTGTAGGGCACCTTATGTATATTCTTCCGGTTATATTTGGACTTCTATTTAGTTTGCTTTTCAAATCTATTTCAAAGAAAATCTATGTGATTTTATTTTTAGCATGGATAACGCTTGGAATTCTTTTTTTCACTTTTGAGCTTTACCTTACCGGAAGAGATATTGAATCTCGATTTGTTGGAATTATTGAAAAGGTCCTCTTTTATGCCTTTTCTCTTCTTCCTGGTTTCATTTTTGGGGCTGGTTTATTTAAGAAAATAAAAAATTGATCAGAAGTACCTATACCCCAGTATTGCCAAAGGTTACAACGAAGTACTATTTCTTTACCTACACATATTAGCATACTTCTATAAATTTTTTTCAAACTCTCTTAAGCCAAAATTTGCATACTTAATTTCGCCTTCTATATTTTTACCATTTACAATTATATTTTGATTTTCCATAGATTTATATTTCTGGCATCCACAAACATTTTAAAACTGGTGTATTTACTTTAGAAATTTTTGAAAGAATTGATTTTTCACTTTGATAAAGTTCAAGAATTTCAAAAATGTTTGGTTTATAATAATATTCAACAACTTTCAATTTTTTTTCTTTTCTCATTTCTTTAATTATATTAATTGCATCCTGTAATCCACCAAGTTCATCAACAAGTCCTATTTCTTTTGCCTGACTCCTAGTAAAAATTCTTCCATCAGAGATAATTTTGATTTTATCAACTTATATTTTTCTATTTTCAATTACTGCATTAAGAAATCTTTTTGATGCCTGATCTACAAGGTTTTGTAAAATGTTTTTTTCTTCAATGTCCATAATCTGGAAAGGCGAGCCAATATCTTTATGTTTA
>JBKBJB010000149.1:0-2144 GCA_046294055.1 Caldimicrobium sp. | reverse complement strand
AGGAGATGCTGTTTTAAATCTTTGTGTTTCCCTTTTGCTTTATAAAAAGTTCCCCACAGTTAGAGAGGGAGATTTAACCAAAAAAAGGGCATATTTAGTATGTAAAGAAAGGTTAATAGAAATCGCAGAGAAATTAAATTTAATAGATTTTGTGCTCATGGGGAAAAGAGAAAAGGGGCTTGAGTTAAAAAGCAAATTAAATATAGCAGGTCGGGCTTTGGAAGCCTTAATCGGGGCGCTATTTTTAGATCAAGGCTTAGAAAAAACTTATCTTGTCGTGGAAAAACTTTTTACACCTTATATAAAAAAATTAAAATCTTCCAAAAATCTACAAGACTATAAAACTAAATTCCAAGAGATTATCCAAAAAGAAAGAGGAGTTATTCCACAATACAAAGTTTTAAAAATTATAGGGCCTTCTCATAAACCTAAAATTAAAGTAGCTTTAAAAGTAGGGGACGAGGTTTTGTCTCAGGCGGTGGGAATGTCTAAAAAAGAGGCAGAAAATTTAGCAGCTAAAAAGGCTCTCTTAAAAATACTAAAGCAAAAAAGAGAACAGTATATAAAAAAATGACAAAATATTACATTGGGACTTCTGGTTGGAATTATCCTTCTTTTAGAAATATATTTTATCCGGCTGATTTAAAATCTAAAGACTGGTTAGCCTTCTATAGCAATCATTTTAATACAGTAGAAATAAATGTTACCTTTTATAGGACTCCTAAACCTTCCACTTTTCAAAAATGGTATGAAACCACTCCATCTCACTTTGTCTTTTCTGTCAAGGCGCCGAAGGTAATTACTCATATAAAAAAGTTAAAAGATGTAAAAGAGCCCTTGGAAATCTTTCTCAAAAGTCTTAAGCCTTTAGCCGAGAAAGCAAAAGTTCTACTTTTTCAGCTTCCACCTTCTCTTTCTTATGATAAAGACCTATTAGAAAATTTTTTAAAGCTTTTGCCTCAAAATTATAAAAATGTTATTGAAATTAGGCATAAATCCTTTCATAATGAAGAATTTGTCAATCTCTTAGAAAAATATAGAGTTTCTTTGTGTTTTTCTGATTGCGGAAAGAGGTATCCCTCTTGGTATGAATATAAAACTACTGATTTTCTTTATATAAGGATGCACGGCTCAAAGCAACTTTATGTTTCTAATTATGAGGAAGAAGAGTTGGATAATCTTATTAAAGTGATCAATAAATTTAATGTTTCTGAAGTCTATGTATATTTTGATAATACTGCCTTAGGTTATGCTGTCAAGAATGCTTTGGTTCTTAAAGAAAAATTATATATTCTCTTAATTTAAATAAATGCCCCTTCTCCTCATCTTTGAAACGATCTTTAATTGCAAGGATTTCATCTTTAATTTTAAAAAAGATATCTACTAATTCTGGGTCAAAATGGCTTCCTTGTCCATTTTTTATGACTGAAAATGCTTCTTCAAGAGGTAGAGCTTTTCTATAGGGTCGGTTTGTTGTTAAAGCGTCAAATACATCAGCAAGGGATACTAACCTTGCAAATAGAGGGATTTTAGTGCCTTTAAGACCAAAGGGATAGCCAGTTCCATCCCAGTGCTCATGATGATATAAAGCAATTTTTTCTGCAGCTTTTAAGTATTTATTTTTAGAACCTTTTAAAATATTTGCCCCAATGAGAGTATGGTTTTTCATTATGTTCCATTCCTTGGGGCTAAGACTACCAGGTTTTAAAAGGATGGTATCAGGAATACCTAATTTCCCAATATCATGCAAAGGTGCAGCATAACGAAGCACTTCTAAGGCTTCATTAGATAAGCCAAGGTAACTTCCAATTGTTACTGCATATTGAGCCATTCTTTGAATGTGATTACCTGTATACTCATCTCGATATTCTGCAGCCTTGGCTAATCTATAAATAGTTTCTAAAGAAAGTTCTTTGATTTCTTGCAAAGCAAGCTCAAGCTTGCGATTTGATTGAATTAATTCAGCAGTTTTCTTTTGAACTTCTTCTTCCAATTGTTTTTGATAATTCTTTAAAAAGTCATGATAAAGTTTTACTTTGCTTAAGGACCTAATTCTTGCCTGAAGTTCAGGCACAGTATAGGGTTTATTAAGAAAGTCATCTGCTCCTGCCGCTAAACCTCGTATACGAGTTTCAAGATCCCCA
>JBKBJB010000148.1:0-2173 GCA_046294055.1 Caldimicrobium sp. | reverse complement strand
ATATCCCTTTTTAATAAATCTCTTACTTCTTTCACCTTTGTGTTTGTATCTAAAAAGAAAAGATTTTTTGCTGTTTATCTTGATTTTTTCCATCTTCTATTTAATTGGTCTAAAGTTATTTTTTTTCCAAGGTGGGGAGTTATCGCAAAATTCTTTAAAAGGGCTTCAGGTAAAAATTTTAAAAGCGGAACCTTTTTATGATAAATTTAAGGTCATTGCTGAAGTGAAAGAAATGGAAAAAATTGAGTTTACAACCAAAATAAGGACCTTTTCTCCAGGTCAAATTTGTGAAATCTCTCTTAAAGAGAAATCTTCTTTTAAGGTGCAAAATCCCTATACCTTAGAACTAAGAGAAAGGTTACTAATAAAGGATTTAAGAGGAGAATGGATATTAGATGAAAAGGAAAAGGTCCTGTGTATTGATAGTGAAGGAGGAATTATTGAGAAGATAAGATATAGATTATTCACTTTTTCTGAATATTTATCTCCTTTAGCACGCGGGCTATTTCTTGCCCTGGTGTTAGGGGTTGAAAATCAACTTCCTAAGGAATATTTAGAAAAACTAAAAACTCAGGGACTTTATCATCATTTAGCTATATCTGGCTTTAACTTAGGTATAGTTTATGGGTTTCTATATAAAGTTTTCAAGAAAACTTTAGTCTATACTCCATTATTAAGACTTGGGCTTCCTATTCAAATATGGGCATACTTATTTGCCTTGCCAGGGGCTGCTTTTATTTTAATCCTTTCTGGCTTTCAACCACCCACTCAAAGAGCTTTTTTCTTCTTGTTTTGCTTTGTAATAAATAAGGTCCTTTTTAGAAATACACCATCTCTTTACATACTATTACTTGCTGCTTCTCTTATAATAATTACTTCACCTACTCTTATTGGAAACCTGTCTTTTCAACTTTCCTTCCTTGCTACTTTAGCTATAATTATTGGACACAATCTATATAAAGAAAAAATTGAAAAATTTCTTTTTCAGATTGAACCCAACTATTTCCTTGGTAGAGTACTTTTTAAAATTTTTTATGCATTCTTTCTTTCTATTATTGTTAGTCTTTTTACCTTTCCTTTTCTTCTTTCTATCTCTGGTTATTTTCCTTTGGCAACACCCATTAATAATCTTTTAGTTTCTGCTTTTTGGAGCTTTCTTTTTATTCCTCTTTCCATAATCTCAGCCTTTTTAGCTTTCGTTTCCCCCTCTACAGCAATTTCTCTTATGGAGTTTAACGCCTGGCTTTTTAATTTTTATATTAAAATTCCTCTATTCGAATGGCTTTTTTCCCTTCCCCTCCCTGTAAATCTCTTCCTTCTTTGGTTATCTCTCTTAGCTATATTCATCCTTTTATTTCTGAAATTTTTAAAAAGTAAAATTTTGGCATTATTAATTACTTTACTTGTAAGTGTTTCTATCTATGTTGGATTATATGATTTACACAATAGAGTAGATTATTTATTGATACCTAAATTTTTTCATTCGCAAGTTTTTTTAATTAAAGACAAAAAAGAGTATTTTCTATTTGTTAACAATGAAAATGATAGCGATTATTTTAAAAGTCAGTTAATAACTCTTTTGAGGAAATTAGGAGTTAGAGAAATTAGAGAAGTTTATATTAATGAAGAGGGTAATTTAGTTTCTGCTTTAAAAGAAAATTTTGAAGTGATTCGCTTTAGCACATCCTTTGATGTAGAGATTATGAAGTTAACAAGAGTTTTTAAGCCCGGAGTAGAGATAATCCCGATAGAAGGGAAGGGGTATTTGATTGAGTTTAAGGGCTTAAGTTTCTTTTTTAACAATAGTACCAAGGTAAGCTTTCTCGCCGGTTTTCCTTTCGAAGTTTTTTTTACGATTAAAAAGACAAGTAGAGGTGAAGCTATTAATTCACCTGTTATAATCTATGAAAAACAGCGAATGAAGGCACTTTATTTTTTTCCCAAAGATGACTATTTTTTACTTATTGATGAGACTAATAGAAGAGATAATAATTTGTTAAAACTTTTCTTCCCATTATTTCCGTATATATTAGAAGGGAAAGAAAAGGATAGAATTAAGAAGTACGAATTGCAAAGATTTTTATAAGATGGATAAGAGTTTTGAAATTTTTGAACATGGTGCAGATGTTGGCATAAGAGGTTATGGTAAAACTCCTGAGGAGGCTTTATCTAA
>JBKBJB010000147.1:0-2180 GCA_046294055.1 Caldimicrobium sp. | reverse complement strand
CTGGCAAAACTGGAGTACCATAAAGATAGATTTCTGGATCTAATTTTTTTATCGCTAAACGGGTTACATCATCTGGATCAACGGACATACCTCCTGTTACTAAAATTAACTCACAGCCTTTGTTTAAAAGAGTGATAATACTATCATAGATAAAATCTAAATTATCTGGGGCAAAAATAGGTCCTTCTACTGTTAATTCAAAAGCCTCAAGCTTGGGTATCATCCGCGGCGCAAAGGCGTCTTCAATTCTTCCATAGAAAACTTCTGACCCTGTTATAACTAAACCAGCTTTATTTATTTTTTTAGGCAAAACTCTTAAAACCTTATTAGGAAATTGAGAACAAATCTTTTCAACTTTCTTTATTAAGCTACTTTTAATAACAAGAGGAATAGCTCTTCCACCAGCAATTAATTCCCCCTTTTTAACCCAAAGGTTACTATGTTTTGTAGAAAGGCTTATATCACCAAGAAGATTAATTCTTAAAAGGGCTTCTGTTTCTATTTTTAAAACCCCGTCAAAGGCTGCTTTAAAGTTAACTTTACCTTCTCTTATCTCTTCATCATAAATTACCCCTTCCCCAGCTACAGCTTTTGCTAACCGTAATGCTGCCTCATCCTCATGAAGTTCATTTTTCTCTATTTTTAAAACATAAATATGATTTTTGCCTAAATTTTTAAAGATAGGGATATCCTCTTCTTTGATTACATGACCTTTTTTAAATCTTGCACCTTTAAATTTATTAGGAACAATTTCTGTTATATCATGGGGCAAAACCATACCAATTGCTTCTTCAATCGGGACTGTTTTATATTTCATATTATTTTCCTTTTTCTTTTCTTTCGTAAGCTTCAATAATTTTTTGCACTATAGGATGTCTTACTACATCTTTTTTAGTAAAATATACAAAGGTTATTCCTGGAATTCCTTCTAATATTTCCATAGCCTCAAGAAGACCAGATTTTTTTGGGTCAGGCAAATCAATTTGCGTAACATCACCTGTAATCACTGCCCTTGAATTTTGTCCTATTCTTGTCAAAAACATTTTCATCTGGTCGGTCGTAGTATTTTGAGCCTCATCTAAAATTATAAAAGCTTCGTTAAGGGTTCTTCCTCTCATAAAAGCCAGAGGAGCAATTTCAATAACCCCCTTTTGAAACAATTTAACTACTTTATCAAAAGAAAGCATATCATATAAAGCATCATATAGAGGTCTTAGATATGGATTTACCTTTTCAACTAAGTCTCCCGGCAAATACCCTAATTTTTCTCCAGCCTCAACAGCTGGTCTAACTAAAATAAGCCTATTTACTTCTCCTTTCATTAGAAAAGAGACTGCCATAGCAACAGCTAAATAGGTTTTTCCAGTTCCTGCTGGTCCAATTCCAAAGACAATTTCTGAGTTTCTAATGGCTTCTATATATTTTTTTTGAGTAATACCTTTAGGGGAGACCACCTTTCTTCCAGAAGTTATAAGAATAGTATCTAAAAAGATTTCTCTTAATTTGGCTTTGGGATTTTCTAAAATAACTCTTGTTGCATATGAAACATCTGAAGGATAAAGAGTGTATCCGGATTTAATAAGGTCATAAAGTTCTTCAAGAGTTTTTTCTGTTAATTCAATACCGTGCTCTTCTCCAGTTATTATAATATGGTTTCCTTTAAGATGGAGCTTTACATTAAAAGTTTCTTCCAAAATTTTAAAATGAGAACCTCTTTCGCCAAAAATACATCTTACAGTAGGATAATCTTCAAAAATTAGCTCTTTACTAAGAAGAGCATTTTTAACTTTTTTTAAGGATTCTAACTCAGTCCAATCTTGTTTTATCATCCTTTTTCACCCTTTTATAAATCTTATTTGAATAAAAAATAAATTACTCATAAAATTTTTCAAGTGAAAGAATTTTTAAATGTCCAAAAAATTTTTTATAAATTTTTAAATTCAAATTTTTATAACTAAAATAGTTTTTAAATGTGACATTATAAATTAGTAAATATAAAATTTCAAAAAATACTTGACAAAAAAATTTTGTTGGTTATATATATAAAATACTTGACAAAAAAAAATTAGTAGTTTATATATTATTATAATGATGGGGAATTTAAGAAAATTGTGGCAAAAATTATTTAAGTTTACTTCACATATTTCAAGTTCTTCAAATTTAGGATTAGATATAGGAAC
>JBKBJB010000146.1:0-2183 GCA_046294055.1 Caldimicrobium sp. | reverse complement strand
TTTCTGATTTTCTTCCGGCGCCACTGGTTCCGCTTTTTGAATCAATGATAATATTTTCCTTTTCAATTAAGCCCTCTTTTATTAAAGGGATTAGAGGAAGAAGGATGGATGTGGGATAACAGCCCGGATTTCCAATAAGAGTTGCAGATTTAATTTCATCTGCGAAAATTTCCGCTAATCCGTAAACAGCCTTTTTAGCAAGTTCGGGATAAGCGTGAGTTATTTTATAGGTTTTTTCGTATAGAGATAAATCTTTAAATCTAAAATCTGCTGAAAGGTCTATTATTTTTAAGCCTTTATTTATTAATTCATAAGCTAATTCTTGAGCTTTACCCGATGGAACACAAAGAAAGACAGCTTCAGCTTTTTTGGAAATGACTTCTGGATTTGGTTCCTCAAAAATTAAATCACCGTATTCAGAAGAAAAACCGAAGACTTCTTTTAAAGATTTTCCTACTAAGTCCCGAGAAGTTATTACAGTTATTTTAAAATAGGGATGTCCAGAGAGAAGCCTAATTAACTCTAAACCTGTATAGCCCGTAGCACCAACAATACCAATGGAGATCACAAATAATTCCTGATCCTAAAAAATTCTCTAACGTTTTGAGTACTGTTGTCCTCTTCTTGCACCTCTTAATCCATATTTCTTTCTCTCTTTTTCTCTTGGATCTCTTGTAATATAGCCATATTTTCGAAGAAGAGGTTTTAAATCTTCTTTGTATTGAACTAAAGCTCTGGCAATTCCGTGACGGATGGCTTGAGCTTGTGCGCTTTTTCCGCCACCCTTAACAGTGCACTGGACATCAAATTGTCCTAATAATCCGGTAACTCTAAAAGGAGCAAAAATGACATCTTCTGCTACAATATTATCTTTAAAATATTCATTAAAAGGTTTTTCATTTACTATCACTTTACCTTCTCCGGGATAGATCCAAACTCTGGCCACAGCTGTTTTTCTTTTTCCTGTAGCATAAATTCTATCCATCTTTTGATTTCCCTCCTTTAAATATCTAATACTTTAGGATTTTGTGCTTGATGGGGATGATTTTCTCCAGCGTAAATCTTTATTTTTTTGAGTAGCTTATTTCTCATTCTATTCTTAGGAAGCATTCCTTTTATAGCTAAATAGATGAGTTGGTCTGGTTTTTTTTGTAAAAGCTGGCGCGCAGTTTCAAGTTTTAAACCACCCATATAACCACTGTGTCTCCAATAAATTTTTTGGTCAAGCTTTTTTCCAGTCAATTTGATCTTTTCCGCATTTATAATTACAAAAAAATCTGCTTGATCTACATGGGGTGTATAATCAGGACGATGTTTACCTTGAAGTAAATAAGCTATTTTGGAAGCAAGTCTACCTAACACTTGATTTTTAGCATCAATGAGATACCAATTCCTCTTAACTTCTTCTTTTTTAACCCAAGGCGTCTTCGTTGTTAAAAAAGATGATGACATCTTAAAACCTCCCTTCTTCCTGGATTATTTAATGTAGCCTCTAATTTAAGCTAATTTTAAAATTTGTCAAGATAGGCTTTTTCTTGTTTTTTTACAGCTTTGCTTTAAAATTATAAATATCAACAAAAGAGCTAACATAAAATTCTTAAGGAGAAGGGATTATGGGTGAAGAAATAAAAAGTTCTTGGGAGATAGCGTTAGAGAAGGCAGAGAAGTTAGGGAAAGCTACTAAAGAGGAGCTTGAATGGGAAAAAAAGAAGGAAAAAGCTTTATCTTTAGTTGGGAAATTTTTGAAGGGAGAAAGTAAAGATTTTAAAAAAGAGGTCCATACATTTCTTAATGAGTTTCCTGAAAAGGATAAAAAGAAAATTTTAAAAATTGTTATTGAAGCTCTTTTAAAGAATTTAGTTTTGCCTCGTGAAGAAGCTCATTTGAGAGAGATTAAGGAAATTTTAGAGGCACTTAAGAGTTTTTTTGATAAAGTACCTCAAATGGATAAACTTTTTCAAGAGACGGAAAAAATGTTAAAAGAATATTATCAACAAAAGGAATTACTATACCAAGAATTAGTTAAAAGATTTTCAGCCAGTATAGGAGCTTTGGAGAGAGCAGTTTCAGAACAAGTTGGAGCAAAAGTTAAATTAGCTCCTGAGACACATCCTCAATTTCAAGAAGAATGGAGTAAAGTGAAAGAACATTTAGATAAAGAATATTCAAAACAACTTGATTAC
>JBKBJB010000145.1:0-2187 GCA_046294055.1 Caldimicrobium sp. | reverse complement strand
AAATACCTCCTAAAAGTTTTTATTTAGTAACCTCTCTTTTAAAGAAATCATCATATTATAGCATAATTATAAAATCTTTTTATATAAATAAAGAGCTGATAGAATCGTCTGTGTGAATTCTTCTTATAGCTTCTCCTAAAAGTTCAGCCACACTTAAGACTTTAATTTTTTCAACAGTTTTAGCATCTTCTCTAAGAGGAATAGTATCACTTACAAAAAGGGTTTTTAACGGAGATTTGGCAATTCTTTCCACAGCATTTCCTGATAAAACAGGATGTGTAGCTATAGCATAAACTTCTATAGCACCTTTTTCTAATAAGGCTTCAGCAGCTTTACAAATGGTACCTGCAGTGTCAACCATATCATCTACTAAAATAGCTATCTTGTCCTTTACATCTCCAATGATATTCATAGCTTCGCATTCATTAGGTTTAGGCCTTCTTTTATCAACGATGGCGAAGGTTGAATCAAGTCTTTTAGCATACTCCCTTGCCCTTTCTACTCCACCAGCATCTGGTGATACAATAATAAGGTCCTTATTTTTAAAATGCTCTCGTATATAATTTATAAAAACTGGCATAGCATATAGATGATCAACAGGTATATCAAAAAAACCTTGAATTTGTCCTGCATGAAGGTCCATTGTAAGAACCCTTCTGGCACCCGCAACTACAATAAGATTGGCCACTAATTTTGCAGAGATGGGAGTGCGAGGAGCAGTTTTTCTATCCTGCCGGGCATATCCATAATAAGGAATAACAGCAGTGATTCTTCTTGCTGAAGCACGTCTTGTAGCATCTATCATAATTAAAAGCTCCATTAAATTTTCATTGACAGGGGGACAAGTGGGTTGTACGATGAAAACATCAGCCCCGCGAACATTTTCCTCAATTTCTACAAAAAGCTCACCATCACTAAACCTTTTTAAAGTGTGTCTCCCAAGAGGAATAGAGAGATAATTACAGATTTTTTGAGCAAGTTCTGGATTGGAGGATCCAGAAAATATTTTAATAGGATTGCCAAACATTTCTTTTCGCCTCCTCAAGCATTTAAATTTTTTGCCACATATATTTTAACATTATTTAAGAATTTTTTTAGTCTACTTTTAGAAATTAGAGGGGGTTCCTCAAAAACTCCGTATATGGTTGACCCCGTACCAGATAAGCTTACAGCTAAAGCTCCCTCTTCATAAAGTATTTTTTCGTAAGCTTTAAATTGTGGATATTTTTCAAAAATCAATTCTTTAAAATCATTGATTAAACCGCAGGGGTGTTTCCAAGGTGGAAGAGTAGCCTCATATTTAATAGGAGTTTTTTCTTTTGTCAAGTTTAATTGTTGGTATGCCCAAGCTGTATTTATTTGAAAAGAAGGATAGAAAAGTAAATAATAAGCTTGAAAAGTTGGGAAGGGCTTTAATATTTCGCCAATACCGGTTCCTTCGGCGGTGATATAATCCGCTAAAAAAAAAGGGACATCAGCCCCTAAGGATGTTGCTATTGAAAAAACTTTTTCTTTTTCTATTCCATAGAGGTCGCAAAGTGCTTTGAGTAAAGTGCCTGCATTACTACTTCCTCCGCCCAATCCTGCTCCTATAGGGATCCGTTTTTTGACCTTGATTTTAATCTCTTCAGAAATTTTGAAAGTTTGCTGAAACTTTTTCCAGGTTTTATAAAGTAAATTTTGTTCGGTGGAAATGGTAACTTCTGAAAGAAAGTCAAGAGAAAAAGAAGAGGCTTTTTTAATTTCTATTTCATCAAAAAGGGAGATTTTCTGATAGATGGTATATATTTCATGATAACCATCAGGCCTTTTTTTTAAAACCTGTAGGGTAAGATTAATCTTAGCTGGAGAGAGGTAATATAAAGTTGACATTTAAAAGGAAATTTAACTACTAACTACAAAGTTTTACATATTTGAGTTTTAGTTCGTATAAAATTGTTTGCAGCAATTTTTCTTCTTCAAATGTAAGATTACCTTTGGTTTTTTCTTTAAGCATTTCAAGGGTCTCTATAGTTTGCCTTGCCAGCATTAAATTTGGCTCCTTGCGTTTAGTTATAGGATCAGGAAGTTCACCAAGATGGACTAAGGCAGCTGTGTTTAATGAAAGTATAAAGGTGTTAAAATTAATTAAGTGGCAAAGATCTTCATCCCATTCCATAAGATCACCCCTTTTTCTTCACTATCTTT
>JBKBJB010000144.1:0-2289 GCA_046294055.1 Caldimicrobium sp. | reverse complement strand
TTTGCCCACAGGTTCAAGGGCATTTTCAAGCTTTACCCATTCTTTAGTTTTAACGATCCAACCATATACATCAATTCCTTTATAAGACAATAGAGATACAAAAAATAAAATAATAGCCAACCAAAACGCTAACCAATCTTCATTTAGATATGCTTTTTTTTCCTTCTCAGACATATCTTCACCTCCAATATTAAAAATTAAATTAAAAAATCAAAACCTTCCTTAGCTTTACTTCACCCTTTTCCATTTAGCCACATCCTATCACCTCCTTTTTAAGGGGTATTTAATCTAATTTATAGCAAAAAACATTCCCTAATATTTTTATTTAGGTGTTTTGAAATTCTCTATCATCAATAATTTCAATAGGATAGGTTTTGTAGTTAAAGTTTTATTTTTACAAGGTTATTAGGATTACTAAAGAACTACACACACAATGTATTGTTACCTTTTGGTAATAAAAATTTTAAAGATTTTGTTTCCCTTTTGAAACAAAAAAATAAATAATCTTGAATTTTTTTGTAAATGATTTAATATTGTCTATAAATTTTTTAAGTACAAAATTATATTAGGAGGGGTTATGGAAGGTAAAAATTTGAGTAGGCGACAGTTTTTTAAAGTGGTAGGAGGGATAGGTGCAGCCTTATTAATGCCAATAAAAGGAGAAGCTTATCAGGGAAAATATGCTACTCTTATTGATTTAACTAAATGTGATGGTTGTAAAGGGGAAGAAATCCCGAGGTGTGTTAAAGCTTGTAGAGAAGAGAATAAGCATCGTTTCCCAGAGCCTAAAAAACCTATTCAGCCTTACTGGCCAAGAAAAACTTATGAAGATTGGTCAGATAAGCGAGATCTTATTACCAGGTTAACTCCTTATAATTGGCTCTTCATTCAAAAGGTGGATATAGATGGAAATGAAATTTTTATTCCTCGTAGATGTATGCATTGTGATTATCCCCCTTGTGTAAAGGGGTGTCCTTTTGGTGCTCTCTCAAAACAACCAGAAGGTAATACAGTTATAGATCATAGTATATGTTTTGGTGGTGCTAAATGTAGAGATATTTGTCCATGGCATATTCCACAAAGACAAGCTGGCGTAGGAATCTATTTAAAATTGATGCCAAAGTTAGGAGGGGGTGGAGTAATGTATAAATGTGACCTTTGTGATGCAAGAATTAAAAAAGGTTTAGAGCCGGCTTGTGTTGTAGCCTGTAGAGAGAGATTAAATGATAAAGCTGTTTATGAATTTGGGTCAAGAGAGGAGATTTATGCTAAAGCATATGAAAGAGCTAAAAAAGAAGGTTTGTATATTTATGGAGCTACTCAAAATGGTGGAACAAGTACACTTTACCTATCTTCTATTCCCTTTGAAAGAATTGACAGCAGATTAAAGGAATTAAAAGCGGCTTTTCAGATGCCTGTAAAGGTCCACAATCGCTATAAAGATGAAATAAATCCTTGGGGTAAAGTAATTTTAGGAGCATCTCTTTTAGGGGCTTTAACAGGAATTTTTGGTGCTTATGGTAATAAAAAAAGTGAAAAAGAGGAGGGATAAAATGAGAAAAATCAAAAGATATAATGCTATAGTAAGACTTGAACACTGGATAGTTGCCTTTTCTGGAATAATGTTAATTTTTACAGGACTTGGATGTTTACCACTTTTTAAAAGATATTATATTACAGAAATGCCTGGATTTAAATGGACCGCAGATTTTTATTTGGTAACAAAGCTTCATTATATTTTTGCTATTTTCTTTAGTTTTATAGTAATTTTTCATATCTTTTTTCACCTCCTGCGTAAGGATTTTGGATTACTTCCCAAAAAAGGTGACTTTGTGAAGTCTTTAAAGGTAATTTTAGCCTCATTTGGGATAGGGAAAGAGCCTCCTTCAGATAAATGGCTTCCTGAGCAGAGATATGCTTATGTAGGTATTGGAATAACTACATTAGCTGTGCTTATAACGGGAATTTTAAAAATCCTTAAAAATTTAGAATGGGTTATTTTTAGTCCTTCCACAGAGTCAACGCTTAATTTGTTACATACCATCTTTGGTGGTTTATTTATAGTTCTCTTTTTTATCCACATCTTTTTTGTATTAGGTGTTAAATCGAATTGGCCTCTTTTAAAAGCCTTAATTACAGGAAAAGTAGATGAAGAATATGTAAAACATAGGCATCCTTTATGGTATGAAAGGATTAAAAAACAAATTAGCTGTTAAATTTTTTTAATTTTTTCCAAAGTGTTTTTCTGGAAATGCCCAATTTTTTTGCGGCTTCTCCTTTTTTCCCTTT
>JBKBJB010000143.1:0-2298 GCA_046294055.1 Caldimicrobium sp. | reverse complement strand
CCTCAGAAGAACAATTAGCCTATGCAGTTATTTTAGATTGGGGGATGAAAATAGGGTTAGTTGCCATCGTTATAACCTTTTTAATTTATATTTTTCAAATCTTGCCACCATATATACCTTTTAATGAATTAATCAAACTTTGGAAATTGAATGTACATCAATTTTTGGAGAGCATAGGAATCTCTTCGGGTTGGACTTGGTTAAAGTTAATCTCTAAGGGAGATTTTTTAAACTTTTTGCCTATAGCCTTTTTAGCAGCTTTAACAATTTTTTGCTATATAAGAATTTTCCCTATTTTCTTAAGGAAAAATGATAAGGTTTATACTATATTGACTTTAATTCAGGTGTTAATTCTTTTATTAGCAGCCTCAGGGTTGTTGAAAGTAGGTGGTCACTAAGAAGAAAGTTTTGAAAAATTAGTTTTAGAGATTATAATTTGAATAAGGCTATTGGGCCCTGCGCGACGGATCCTGGTGAACCCCGCCAGGCCCGAAAGGGAGCAACGGTAGCCAGGCTCTCCGGGTGCCGCAGGTTTCCCAATAGCCCCAATTTGGAGGCGTGAGGGGGCTGGTGCCCCTCCCGGGCTTCAAACCCGGTGTACCCCAAAATAAGGGGTAGGTGGGTTCAATTCCCATACGCCTCCGCTATTCAGATATGAAATAAAATTTTTAAAGTGTTTAAATTTCTTTTTAGTCTTCTTTTAACTTTTCTTTTCTTTTTTAGGTCAATCCTTCCTGCTTTCGCTCTAATTTCTTATGAAGAAGAGGAGAAGATTGGGAAAGAGGTATTACAAGAAATCTCTAAGAAAATTGAAATTATAAAAGATGTAGAGGTTAATGCTTATGTAAATGCTTTAGGTAAATATCTTTTACAAAAGGGTGTTGCTTTAACTCCTTTTAATTTTCGTTTTTTTCTCATAAAAGATAAAACTTTCAATGCTTTTTCAGTTCCAGGTGGTTATATTTTTATTAATACTGGGGTCTTTAATTATGTAGTGAGCGAGGATGAACTTGCTGCAGTTTTAGCTCATGAAATAAGTCATAATTTGGCAAGACATGTGGCTAAAAGAATCGAGACTATAAAAAGAATGCAAATTGCCGCTACAGCAGCCACTTTGGCTGCAATTTTACTTGGTGGGGGACAAGCTGGAGAAATTGTTAGTGTTACAAGTACTGCACTTGCTCAAACTAAACTTCTTTCCTATAGTAGAGAAGATGAAGAGGAAGCAGATCGTATGGGCTTTGAAATTTATACCAAAGCTGGCTTTAATCCTAAAGCTATGGTCAATATTTTTGAAAGACTTGCCAAGGAAAGTAGATTCGCCATAGAATTAAATCTAAAATATCTTTTTACACATCCTTTACCTCAGGAAAGAGTTACCTATCTTCAGAATTTAGCTGAAAAGTTTTATCCTAAAAGAGAAGGAGAAAATGCTTTTTCGAGGGATCCTTTATATTTTCAAAGACTTAAAGCCAAAGTAAAAGCTCTTTCAGAGGATTCTTCTGATTTAATCTTAGCTTTAAGAGTACAATTAAGAGAAAAGGAAGATCCCATGACACGATATCAGTTAGCTTTGGCCTTAATGCAGGCTCGCTTTTTAAATGATGCTGAAAGGGAGCTAATCTTAGCTTTGAAATCACTTCCTTATAGAGATTATTTTCTCTTAGATCAGGCAGAACTCTATTTTATTAAGGGCGATTATCAAAAAGCTATAGAAATTCTCAAAGTTTTGACCTTTAAAGATCATAACTTGGCTTATATACTGGAGCTAAAAAGCAAATATCTTTTAGCAAGAAGCTATATGGAAATGGGAGATTTGAGAAGTTCCTATGAGGTATTTAAAGCTTTGAATGAAGAAAGAATAATGCAAGAAGATCCCTATTTTTATTTTTATTTTGGTTTGCTCTGCAGTAAAATAGACCTTTTAGGGGAATCTCACTTTTACTTTGGGAAGTTTTATGAAAAGAAAGGAGATTTTAAAACCGCTCTTTATCATTATAAAAGAGCCCTTTCCTTTTTAGAAAAGGATTCTAAAATTTATATAGAGGCAGAAGAAAAGGTTAAAACTATGGAGAAGAAGAAACCGTAAGGAACTTTGATGTTTAAGGAGGGTTGATGAAAAAAACAACGGTGTATTCAGGAAAGGTTCACAAAATTAGGGTAAAAAAACCCTTTCCTTTGTTAGCCAAAGAAAAAATTTATTGTCCCTTTTGTGGAAATCACGAAGAGTTTTATGAAATAATAGAAAATGCAACTTTTTATATTTACTATGTGCAAACAGCAGAAGGAACACTTGAA
>JBKBJB010000142.1:0-2299 GCA_046294055.1 Caldimicrobium sp. | reverse complement strand
GGAAAGGAAGAAAGACCCGAGGAAAGAATAGAAGTAAAAGAGGAGCCTAAGGAGAAAATCGAAGTTGCACCTCCTAAAGTAGAAGCTATAGAAGAAAAAAGACCTGTAGAGAAGCCTAAAATTGAAAAACCTGTAGAAGAAAAACCTATTGAAATTAAGCCCGAGGAAGAAAAGCCTAAGGAAGAAGTGGTTAAAGAAAAGAAAGAAATAGCTGAAATTAAAATAGGAGAACTTAAGGGGACTTATAGGTCATTAAAGGAGAGGGCTAGTAAGCTTTTAGAGGATTTATACATAGAGAAGGCAACAGGAGAAATTAAGGAAGTAATTATTGGAAAAGGCGATAAAGCTATAAAGGTTGGTGCGGTATCAGCGATAAATTTTCACTATTTTGAAGGAGAGATGAAGAATGATGTAAAGTTTGCTCTTGAGATTCTTGATATACAGCCAGAGGAATGGCCTGAGGGTTTAGCTAAATATTGTAGAGATGTATATCATGATCCTGGACTTTGGGCAAAAAAATATGTAGAAGAGTATGGAGTTGAGGCAATTTGTATCTATTTAATGGGAACAGATCCTAACTTTTTAAATTTACCTGTAGAGCATGCGAAAAAGGTAGTTGAAAAAGTTCTTCAGGCAGTAGATGTACCTTTAATTGTATGGGGGTCAGGAAATACAGAAAAAGATGTTGAGGTATTAAGAGATGTTGCAGACCTTATAGGTGACAGAGGTGCAGTAATAGGTCCTATCGTTGAGGCTAATCACAGAACCTTAGCAGCTGTTGCTATGGGATATAGTCTACCAGTGATTGCTTCAAGCCCTATTGATGTTAATTTAGCTAAGCAGCTAAACATCCTATTAGAAAATATGGGGGTATCTTTAGATAAAATCATTATGGATCCTTCTATTGGGGCTTTAGGGTATGGATTAGAATATACATACTCTGTTATGGAAAGAATAAGGCTTGCTGCACTTTTTGCTCAAGATACCAAGCTACAAGTTCCTTTTATTTGTAATATAGGAAAGGAGGTTTGGAAAACAAAGGAGGCAGGGCTACCAACAGATGATGTTATGGGTGAGGCTGAAGCAAGGGGAATTTTAATGGAAGCATTAACAGGAATTACTTTAGCTCTGGCAGGAGGAGATTTACTTATTATGAGGCATCCAAAAGCCGTGGAGTTATGTAAAACTCTTTTCCACGGTTTAAAAGGTTAATAAAACAATGTAAAAGAGGGGTAGGTTTTATGTCAAAAATTATAGCTTCAGCAGCTATAAGAGGTGCGCATAAAATAGTTGAGAGAGCTTTTGAAAAGTATGAGGAGGCTATAAAAAAGTTTGGCAAGGAAGCAGAAATTGGTTTTCCCAATACTGCTTATTATTTACCAATAATATATGCCATTTTAGGCTATCCAGTAAAGAGACTTGGGGACTGTGAAGAGGTGCTGCAAGAAGCAAAACGCTTACTTCCGGAAATCCCCTCAGAGAAAACCTGGCTTCCCTATTTAGGACCTGCGTTAGATGCAGGAATGGCAACCTTTTTTGCTGAAGAGATTATAGAAGCAATTAAGTATTTAGAGAATCCAAATGTTTATGTTAAAGGAGAGGATCCATTAGAGGATAATATTTGGCTTGGTGCTGCTGATGATGTTATCTTTAGGAAGAGGGGTGTTGAATTTGTAGATGGAACAGCACCTGGTTTTGCAGCTATTTTAGGAGCTCCACCTGATAAGGAAACAGCTCTAAGAATAGCTCAGGAGCTTTTGGAGAAAAATCTTTATGTGTTTATGCATGACCAGACTAACGGAATATATATGCCCTATTTGTTAAAAGAGGCTGGTGTGCAACTTGGTTGGCCTACAAGGCTTATTCCCTTTGGTCCAGAGTACACCTCAGTTGTTTTTGCTATTGGTTTTGCCTGTAGAGTAGCTATGTCCTTTGGTGGAATTAAACCCGGAGACTATTTAGGAAACCTTCTTTATAACAAAGATCGTACCTTTGCCTTTGCTATAACCTTTGGACCGGTTTCAGATGAATGGTATGCCAATGGAGCAGGAGCTATAAATTGGGGCTTTCCTGTTATTTCAGATTGGGACATCCCAGAAATTAAGCCATATGGTGTCTGTACCTACGAACATGTGGTATCTAAAGTGCCCCATGAAGAAATTGTCGATAGGGCAGTAGAAGTAAGAGGTTTAAAGGTAACTTCTATAAAATTAGATATCCCTGTAGCTTATGCTCCGGCCTTTGAAGGAGAAAGAGTAAGAAAGGATGATTTGTATTTAGAATGTGGAGGTGGTAGATC
>JBKBJB010000141.1:0-2317 GCA_046294055.1 Caldimicrobium sp. | reverse complement strand
AAATTAAGGCAAAGGGTCTTGGGGCTCAAGATACGGTTTGTGCAGGTGGTAGGTATGATTATTTGATGAAGGAACTTGGCGGCCCAGATCTTCCTGGTATGGGTTTTGCCATTGGTCTTGAAAGATGGGCAATTTCCCTTTTTGGAGAAGATGAATTACCCGCTTTCTTAGAGGGAAGGTTAAAACCCGTGGCAGTTTTTATTCCCCTTGGAGAAAAGGCTAAAGAAGAAGGTTTAGGTATAGTTAGTTCTTTGAGAAAAGAGGGCTTTAAAATTGAAGCTTTTTTTGAAGACCGAAGTTTGAAAGCTATGCTTAGGGAAGCAGACAAATTGAAGGCAAAGTATGCTCTCATATTAGGGGAAGATGAATTAAAAGAGGAGTGCATACTTGTTAAAAATTTACTTAACGGGAGCCAGGAAAAAATCCCTTTAAAAAAACTTGCCAATTATTTAAAGGATATTGAGAGTGGAAATTTATCCTAAGTTAGAAAAATTTTTAAAGCTTTCAGAACACTACAATGTTATTCCTATCTATACAGAAATTCCTGCTGATTTAGAAACATCTATTTCACTTTTTTATAAGTTATTTAACGAAAGAGAATATATATTTCTTTTGGAGAGTATGGAAGGACCTGAAAAATGGGCACGTTTTAGTTTTATCGGGTTTGAACCTTATTTAATTTTTAAAAGTAAGGAAGAAAAAATAATTCTCCAGCAAGAAGAAAATTCTCAATATCAATACACATCAGAAAATCCCTTAGAGGAATTAAAAAAGATTCTTTCAAAATTTAAGGCTCCTTACATAAAGGAATTGCCAAGATTTTGGGGCGGGGCTGTAGGTTATGCAAGCTATGAAATTATTTCTTTTTTTGAAAGACGCATCCTTAGGGGAGAAGATACCCTTAATTTTTATGACCTTTTTTTTATCTTCCCTAAGCAAATTCTTATTTATGATAGACTAAAACATACCTATTTGATTTTAAGTTTGGTTTTTTTAGAGAGTAAAGATTTAAAGAAGGGCGAAGACTTAAAGAGCCTCTATAAGGAGGGAGGTAATAAGTTAAAAAAAGTTGTCTCCACCTTGAAAGAAAGAAAGGTAGAGGTTCCTAAAGTTTCAAAAGAACTTAGTCTATGCGCTGAGATAGAAAAAAGGACCTTTTTAGAAATGGTTAAAAAGGCAAAGGAGTATATAGAAGCTGGAGACATAATACAAGTGGTTTTATCTCAGAGGTTTTTTTTAGAAGATGAAATATTTCTTAATCCCCACAGTTCTTTTCTTCTTTACAGAGGGCTTAGAAAAATTAATCCATCGCCTTATATGTTTTATTTAAAATTAGAAGATGAGGTGCTTATTGGATCTTCTCCGGAAATACTAATTCGCACTGAAGGGAAAGGGGTAGAAACGAGACCTATTGCTGGGACGAGGAGAAGAGGAGTAACTGAGGAAGAGGATAGAGCCCTGGAGCAGGAGTTAAAGAAAGATGTAAAAGAGCTTGCAGAGCATATTATGCTTGTTGACCTTGGTAGAAATGATATAGGAAGGGTATCCCGTTATGGCACAGTAGAAGTGTATGAATTATTAACTGTTGAGCGCTATTCTCATGTTATGCATCTTGTCTCAGGAGTAAAAGGGGAGCTAAAAGATGGAGAGGATATGTTTTCAGCCTTTAGAGCTTCCTTTCCTGCAGGGACTGTTTCTGGAGCTCCTAAGATAAGAGCTATGGAAATAATAAGAGAGCTTGAAAAGAGGGTAAGAGGTCCCTATGCAGGGGCCGTAGGGTATTTTAGTTTTTCACAGAATATGGATTTTTGTATTACTATTCGAACTTTTTTTCAGAAGAAAAATCGCCTCTACCTCCAAGCAGGAGCAGGGATTGTTGCTGATTCCATCCCAGAAAGGGAATATGAAGAAACCATTAATAAGGCAAAAGCTTTAGAAAAGGCTTTAGAACTTTTTGGTAAGGGATATTTCCTATGAAAAAGGTATTGGTTATTGACAATTACGATTCCTTTACTTATAACTTGGTGCAATTAGTAGGAATAATGATTGAGAAGCTTTGGTCAGGAGAGGTTATAGTTTTTAGAAATGATGAAATTACAGTGGAAGGGATTAGGAAACTCAAGCCTACTCATATAATAATATCACCTGGGCCTTGTACACCCAAGGAAGCAGGGATTTCTGTAGCTCTTATTAAAGAGATGGCAGGTGAGTTACCAATACTTGGTGTTTGCTTAGGGCATCAGTGTATAGCTTATGCCTTGGGTGGGAGAATCATTAGAGCAAAGAGGCTCATGCATGGAAAAATTTCTACCATTTA
>JBKBJB010000140.1:0-2339 GCA_046294055.1 Caldimicrobium sp. | reverse complement strand
AATTAAAAAACTTAAGAGCAGTTGATGAGGCTTTATTAAAAAGTTTTCAACCATAATTATTTATAAATTTTTAATAATTTATATATTTTATTCATATTTAAGTGAGATTCTACAAAATTAGCAAGAACATCGAAAGATTTGTCTAATGTTTCCCAATATGATGGTGGGTCAGTAATGATTGGTAAGCCTTTTTTTATACGATGATTATTTAGAAGTTGAGATCTAAATTGATCGTTAGTAAATAGGCCATGAAGATACGTACCCCAAATGTCCCCTTCCCTTTTTCCGTCAATTAAAGTTTCTCTCGTTGAAAGTCTTTTTATTCTAAAGAGATTTAAATCGCCGTAGGTTATACCTTTATGGATTTCATAACCCCATAAAGGGGAATTTGAGTTTTCTAAGGTATTTTCTAGTAGTTCTGCCTGGACTTGGGATGTTATTTTTTCTGGGTAAAAAATGGTTTCAACTTCTAACAAGCCAAGCCCTTTCATTTCTTTTATCGGAGTTTCCAATTTATAGGGATTTTTTAAAATTTTGCCCAACATTTGAAAGCCACCGCAAATACCAATAATTTCCGCCCCTTTTTTTAAAGCCTCTTTTAAAGTTTTAGACATTTCAGCTTGATGAAGTAATTTTAAATCAGAAAAGGTATTTTTGCTTCCTGGGATAATTATTATATCAGCATTTAAAATATCTTCCTTTCTAAGAGAATAAAGTAGTTCTACATCTTTCTCTAAATAAAAGGGATCAAAGTCTGAAAAATTAGAGATATGTTTTAAAGCTAATACAACTACTTTTATAGAGTTATTTAAGGAAGGTTTATAAAAAGTGGGTTTACTAAAAAAAGAATAACCATCTTCGTCGGAGAGAAAAATATCCGTAAGATAAGGAAGAATTCCCAAAGTAGAAACACCGGTTAGTTCAAAGAGTTTTTTAATTCCTGGTTTTAATATTTTTAATGTGCCCCTGAATTTATTTATAATAAAACCTTTAATTAAAGTCGCATAATCCGGGCAAAATTTTTTAAGCAGTTCTACCGTACCATATAAAGAAGCAAAAACCCCTCCTTTATCGATATCTCCTACTATAAGAACAGGAGACTTGAGATAGAGCGCTGGTTTAATATTAACAAGATCTACCTCTAAAAGATTGATTTCTGCAGGACTGCCTGCTCCTTCAAGTAATAAGATATCAAATTGGTTGGAAAGGGTCTCTAATATTTCTCTAATGTGTGGCCAAAGCTTTTCTTTTTCATTATAATAGTTTTCTGCAGAAAGGGTTTTATAATATTTGCCTTTAAGTAAGACTTGGCTTTTCTTATTGCCCTCAGGTTTTAGTAAAATGGGGTTTAGGAGACTTTCTGGTTCAATTTTACAGGCAAAGGCTTGTAAAGCTTGAGCAAGGCCAATCTCTCCTCCGTCTCTACAAACAAAGCTTTGTAAACTCATGTTCTGAGCCTTAAAAGGTGCCACCTTAAAACCTTGCTTAACAAAGTAGCGTCCTAAGGCCGATACTAAGAAAGATTTCCCAGAGGAAGAGTTGGTACCTACTATAGTTAAAGCTTTGGCCATATTACTCCCAAATAAAAGAGTGTTATAAGTTCTGATATCTCAATAAGTGCTCCTAAATTATCTCCTGTCAATCCCCCAAAAGCTTTTTCAAATTTGCTTTTAAAGTAAAAGAGGACAAAAAAATTTAGAAAAATTAAGAAAAAAAATGCTAAAAGTGAAACTTTAAAAGGACTCAGAAGAAGAAGGCAGGTTAAAAGTACGCAAAAGGTATTTCCTAAAAGAAATCCCTTTTTAGTTAGATTTTTTTTCATAAGATAACCAAGACCCTCAGGTTTTGCAGGTATAGAATAAAATATACACCAAAGAAGGAAGCCCCTTGAGAGAAAGAATACCCAAATGAGAGAAAGAGGATTATAAAGTAAGATTTCTTTTATTAAAGCATATTTTGCAAGGAGATTTATGACAATTGCTGTTACTCCAGCAACGCCGATTGTACTGTCTTTCATTATCTTTAGTCTTATAGCTTTAGCTTCTTCACTATCTACCCCTCCATGATATGAAAGGGCATCAAAGGTATCCGAGAGGCCATCCAAATGAAAAATTCCTCTCATATAGAAAAGGATAAGAAGAATAACTATAGCTAAAAACTCAGGAAGAATTAATGGAGCTAAAAAATACCCAATAAGTGAAATTAAAAAACCTTCTAAGGCTCCTACAAGTGGGAAAAGAGGCAGAGCTTTTTGAAAATCTTTTTCAGTAGTTTGGATAGGAGTAATTGGAATCCGCCAAAGAAAAGACAAGGCTATAAGCAAAGGCTTATACATAGAT
>JBKBJB010000013.1:0-10220 GCA_046294055.1 Caldimicrobium sp. | reverse complement strand
ATTTCATGAGATCTCCATTTACCATAGTTTTTCTGAATAACAGGTGGCAAAAATTGCCAATAGTGAGGTGGTCCTATATCTGTAATTCTGTTTTCCATAGGCTTTTGTGGATTATACAACTTTTCAGCTAAAGTCGGATCATATGGTTCTTTATAAATTGGATCTGGTCTCTCTGGTCTCTCACTCATTGCCCCCTCCTTTATTTTTAAATATTTTTGTTATCTCCATTTTAAGCAGGATGGCGTTTTCTAAATTCGGCCACATCTCTTGTCCATCCACCCTCAACTTCTTCTTCCTTCCAGAAAATATAAGGATTGGAACGAGGTTCTTTAACATGTTGAGGAATAGGTTTTAAACCAAGAATATCAACGATAAATCTATTCAAACCAATTCTTTGTATTAGCTCGCCAAGTCTCTCACGGTTCTTACCATTCTCCATCCAGAAATCCCAAACTTTATAAATTAGATTTTTCAAATTGTCGTAAGGTGGTTCAAGCTTCATAAAAGGAATTATTACAGTCGAAAGCTGAGCACCCTCTAAAATAGGTGCTTTAGCACCCATAAGGATGGTTGCACCCCTGTCATCTCCTGGCCTTAACGCCTCAGGCATAACATTTATACAATGCATACATCTATTACATTCCTGATTATTAATGTAAAGTTTCTTTTGGCCTTCATCCCAGAACATACATTTTGTTGGACAAAGGTCAATTACCTCTTTTTTAATATCAAAGGGACCCCAATCTCTATCAGAATGGGCTCCAGCATTGGGCTTCAATTCCCCACCCACATAAGCTCTTACTGCTTCCTGATCGATTTTGATGTCATCTTTCCAAATTCCAATAATAGATAAATCAGATCTTGCAACAGCTGCAACACAATCATTGGGACAACCCGAAGCTTTTATTTTAAATTTATAGGGAAATGCTGGACGGTGCAGCTCATCTTGAAAATGCATAGTTAATTCATAAATTATATCTTGAGTATCAATACAAGCCCATTCACACCTTGACATACCCATACAACATTCAGGAGTTCTCAAGTTAGAGCCAGAGCCACCAAGGTCCATGTTTAATTGATGGGTTAGGTCATAAAAAATATACTCCAACTGCTCTGTAACTGTTCCAAGTAAAATAGCATCACCTGTTGAACCATGCATATTAACAATACCACTTCCTCTATGATCCCAAAGATCACACAATTTCCTTAAAGCTGAAGAATGATACCATTTAGCTGCAGGCTGATTCACACGAATAGTATGAAATGCCCAAATCGCTGGAAACTTATCCTGCTGGTCAGAATATCTTCCAATAACCCCTCCACCATAACCAAAAACCCCAACAATTCCACCATGCTTCCAATGGGTCTCCTTATTTTTATAAGATAACTCCATTTGCCCTAAAACATCAAAACATGCCTGTTTCTTGTGCTTCTCCGCATAAGTATAAATATCATCCACAAAACTTGGCCAAGGACCTGATTTCAATTCATCTAATACTGGCGTATCATGCTTTTTAACTTCACTCATAATAACCTCCCTACAGTAATTTTGTAAATAATTAATCTATATAAAAATTTTTCAAATGTCAAGACCAATAAAAAAACTTTATAGCAATTAAATCCATTTTATTGATTTTTTTTCTTAAAATTTCTATGAATTTTATAGCTAAACTTAAGCTACTAATTTAGAAAACTAACCATAGAAAGAAAGGATTTTTGTATTAATTTTAACCTTAGAATGACCAAATTTGAAAAAACTTTTTATTTAGAAGCCTCATTGAGAGGGTTAGCTAAATGGCTCCGCTTTGTAGGACTAAAAGTTGAAATTACTAAAAATAAAATTACGCACAGAGATATTCTCCAACACAAAGACAAGTTCTTTTTAATTACAAGCTATGAGACAGCAAAAATCTTAGATAAATATCACATAGATTATCTTATTGTACCAAGAGATAATTTAAAAACTCAGCTCAAGTTCTTTTTTAATTACTTCAACCTAACCCCAAAACTTTCTCTTGATATTTGTAGTCTTTGTGGTGAACCTTTAATTTCTGTTAAAAAAGAAGACTTTAAAGAAAAAATTCCTCCTAAGGTCTGGGAAAAATACAATTCCTATAATTATTGCCCTAAATGTGACAAGCTCTATTGGGAAGGAGATCATGTTCAAAGACTCAAGAAAAAATTTAAAGAACTTCTAAACACCTCTCTTTAGATACTTTAAAAGTACTTTAATCAATTCGCCGGCATCACAAATCAAAGATAGATGAGCCATTTTTACCAGAGGTGCTTCTTTATCTGTATTTACAGCTATTATAAATTCTGAGTTTTCCATACCTTGGGTATGCTGAATCACCCCTGAAATCCCAAATCCGATATAAAGTTTAGGTCGCACGCACACCCCGCTAACTCCAATCATTTCTTTTTCTGTAGCCCAACCTGCATAATACAGTGGCCTTGTCACACCCACTTCTGCATTTAAAATTTTTGCCAATTCACGAAGGGCTTCCATATTTTCTCTTTTTTTTAAACCAAGCCCCCCTGCTAGAACGACCTTAGCAACGCTTAGATTATTTATCTCTTTTGAAGCAGGCTTAACCTTCCTTACTTTAATTTTGCTCTGCCAAGAAAAATCTTCTCCCAATTCATATTTTTTTATTTTAGGAGTTCGGGGATTTTCTTTAATAACAAAAGCTCCCAAAGAAAGTGTTGCCATAATAGGATATGTCACAGAATAAAGACTTGCTATGATATTATCTCCGTAGGTAGGTCTATACATATATAATGTTTCACCTTCAAGATTAAGAGCATTCACATGAGCACATAACCCAACTTCAAGGGACCCCGCTACTCTGGGAGCAATAGCAGTCCCCTGTAAAGTTGCTGGAAAAAATAAACCATAAGGCTTTTCTCTCCTAACAATCTCAACGATAATTTGACTATATAGATCATCCTTAAAATCTTTTAATTCTGGAGAGACTACAATCCACACCTCATCACAGAGAGCTTTGTGTAACTCTTCAAGTTCTGAGATCTTTTGCCAATCCTCTGCCAATACAAGCAAAACTAATTTCTTATTTAACTTATTACTTATTTCATATAAAGGAGTTAAGATTTCAAGACTTGCAGGATGAATTTTCCCTTGAAAATATTCGCCATAGGCCAAAACTATTTCATGCATAATTTCCCCCTTTTTAGCTCTTAAGAAGCTCTTTATCTTTTAAAAATTCGAGGAGCCTCTTAGCTAACTCATCTGGAGAGCCTTCCCAAATTTCTCCCCTTTGTACAATCTTTTTCTCAAACACAGAGCCCACTCTGGTGGGTGACCCTTTTAACCCAACAACTTCTTCAGAAAGATTTAATTCCTGTGCGTCCCATATCAGGGGTTCAATATTTTTTACTTCTAAAAGCCTTTTATAAGATGGGGGCCTATAATAGTCTAAATGTGGTGTTATACTCCCAACCAGGGGAAGTTCTACCTCCAATTCTTCTTCACCATAATCTGTTTCTCTTGTAATTAAGGCTTTGCCATCCTCTGTCAAAGAGAGTTCTTTAATATTAATTACAGAAGGAAGCCCAAGAAGGGCTGCTGTCTCAGGTGGAACTTGGGCTGTTTCTCCGTCAATTGATCTTAATCCCATAAGAACCAGGCTAAAAGGAGCTAACTTAATTATAACCTTAGCTAAAACTCTACTTGTGGCTAAGGTATCAGAGCCGGCAAAGAGCCTATCTGAAAGAAGGATAACTCTATCAGCTCCAAGGCTATAAGCTTCTTTTAATAAAGGTATAGCATTAGGGGGCCCCATCGTTATAACTACCACTTCACAGGAATATGTATTTTTTAAGCGTAGGGCCATCTCCAATGGGCTTCTATCATTAGGATTTAAAATAAGTTCTGCTGATTCTCTTCTAAGGGTATGTGTCTCAGGGTCCACCTTTACAGTCCCAGGCTTTGGCACACCTTTTATACAGACAATAATTTTTTCCATTAAAATCCTCCTTTATTTATAAATCTTAGCTAATTCCCTGGCAATAACATTTTTCTGAATTTCATTTGTGCCTTCATAAATTTGAAGACACTTTACATCACGGAAAAATTTTTGGACTGGGTAATCTCTCATATAACCAAAACCACCCATCATCTGAATAGCTCTTTCGCATATCCACATAGCTTGATCTGTAGCAAAACACTTTGCCATTGCTGAAGCACCAGAGAAATCCTTTGCTCCCCCATCTATATATTTAGCTACATTGTAAACAAGAGCCCTTGCGGCTTCAAGTCTCATAGCCATTTCTGCAAAAGTATGATTTACTGCTTGAAATTGATACACAGGCTGTCCAAATTGTATACGCTTTTTGGCATGTTTTATGCTCACTTCCAAAGCGCTCTTAGCCACTCCTAATGCCTGAGCCCCTGCTCCACATCTCCCGTAATCTAAAGTTTTTAAAGCTACCATAAAACCCGTTCCTTCTTTACTGATTAATCTATCTTTAGGGATGGTACAATCATTCAAGATTAAATCAGTGGTCACTGAAGCCTTTAACCCCAGTTTTTTCTCTTTCTTCCCAAAGGATAATCCAGGATCACCTTTTTCTAAAATAAAAGCACTTGCCCCCCTTGGTCCTTTTGCAGGATCTGTTAATGCTATAACTACATATATATCTGCAATTCCACCATTTGTAATCCATTGTTTAACTCCATTTAAAATATAAAAATCACCATCTTTTTTAGCAGTGGTTTTAATTGCAAAAGCATCACTTCCAGCTTGTGGCTCTGTCAAAGCAAAGGCACAGAGTCTTTCCCCCTTTGCAATAGAAGGTAGATATTTTTTCTTCTGTTCAGGGTTTCCAAAGAGGATTATAGGATAGGCTCCCAAAAAAGAAGCAGCATAAGTTGTTGATACACCAGCGCAATAATAAGAAAGATGCTCCACAGCTAAACACATTTCAAAAACACCCATACCTAAACCACCATATTCCTTAGGAACTATAATTCCAAAAAGATCTGCGTCGGCTAAGGCTTTTATGGGTCTCGGATCATAAACCTCTTTTTCATCCCAAATCAAGGCATAAGGGCTAATAAATTCTTCTCCGATACGCTTGACTAAATCTACTAAGAGCTGTTGTTCTTCTGTTAGGTTGTATGATATCATAGCTAACTCCCCTTTAACTAATTTTTAACACCTTTGCTCCTCGGATTTTACGGGACTTAATATCTAAAAGAGCTTGTATTGCTTCATCAAATGGATATATCTCAATCTCCGGTTCTATACGATATTTTATAGCTAACTCTAAAAATTCCTGCAAATCTCTTCTTGTTATATTTGCCACACTTTTAATTTCCTTTTCTAACCAGAAGTCTCTTTCATAAATTAGTTCTTGTAAGAAATCTTTATCTTGGGACTCCTTCCTTATTGCATTTATTATCAACCTTCCACCTGGCTTAAGGTATCGAAGATAAAAGAAAGGAGGTTTCCATACAGGAGTTGTATCAATAAGGCCTGAAACTAATTGAGGTGGCTCCTTATAAAGCTCAAATGCCTCTGCCCCAAGACTACTTGCTAATTCTCTTTCAACAGGATTTCGTGTAAAAACAAATACAGTAACCTTAGGATAAAGTTTTTTCACTAATTTTAATACTAAATGATTTGAGGCACCAAAACCTATTAGCCCCAAAATATCTCCATCCTTTATAGAAACTAATTTTAAAGCTCTATACCCTATAGCACCAGCACATAAGAGTGGAGCTAATTTTTCTGGCATTATCTCCTTTGGCAAGTGAAAAGCAAAATCTTCAGAAATTTTAAAGAATTCAGCATATCCTCCATGAGCATCTTTCCCTGTGCCTTTAAAATCTTTACATAAATTCTCCAAACCCTCCTTACAATATTTACAATTTCCACACGCATCGTATATCCAACCTACACCAACTAAATCTCCTATAGAAAATTTTTTCACTTCCTTTCCTACCTCTATTACCTCTCCCACGATTTGATGTCCGGGAATGATAGGCAAAAAGCTCACCATTGCTCTCCCTTCAATTTCATCAATCTCAGTATGACAAACTCCGCAAGCCTTTACTTTTATTAATATCTCCTTTGGACCAATCGAGGGATTAGGTACTTCTTTTAAGATTAGACTCTCCCTCGAAAGAGGTCCTATTTTCTGTATAAACCAAGCTTTCATAGGTTCTTCATTATTATACTTCAACACTTCCTCTCTGTAAACTCGCTACATTAATTTTCAAATAAAAAGTCCAGATATTATGAAATAGCTTATATCACCAGAGACACCTTTAATACAATTGTATTTCGTTCTGCGGATAAAAAACATCTACTCTGCTGATATTTTTAAAAAAGTTACCAGAATTATTGGTTTAGGGCTTGACAAATATAAATTTAGTAGGATTATTTATGCTTTAAAAGAAAGGGTAAATTATGGCAAAGAAGAATAAAATTCAGCCAGCTTTCAGAACTAACAACATTGAGTATGCGATTAGAGATATTGTAGAAACTTCTAAGCAAGCAAAAGCCCTTGGAAAGGATTTAATTTATTTAAATATTGGTGATCCTGTTAAATATAATTTTACGACTCATATCTCTCTTATTGAAGCAGCTTATAAAGCCATGCTTGAGAATCAAAACTCCTATTCCGACTCAGTAGGTATTCCTGAGGCAATTTCTGCTATTGAAAATTATGCTCGCAAAAAAGGTATAGAACCTGTAAATATATTTATAACTCAAGGAGCCAGTGAAGCTATAGAATTTGCTATAGCAGCTTTGATCAATTCTGGAGAAAATATTCTTCTTCCCTCACCCTGTTATCCCCTCTACCAAGCTATTATTTCAAAATTAGGTATAGAGCCAAGGTTTTATATTTTAAATGAAGAGGCAAATTGGGATATTGATATAGCCTCAATTAGACCATTAATAGATGAAAAATCACGAGCCATAGTAATTATTAATCCCAACAACCCAACAGGGGCTGTATATTCAAGGGAAACTTTAACACAAATAGTTGAAATAGCTAAAAAACATAATTTAGTAATTTTTTCAGACGAAATATACGATCAATTTATCTTAGATGAAGGCACGGAACATATTTCCATAGCCTCCCTTGCCAAAGATCATCCTGTTGTTACTTTTAATGGTCTCTCAAAATGTTATTTTGCCCCTGGGTGGAGAGTGGGTTGGGGCATTATTTCAGGTGATAGAGAAATGCTTGAAGACTATATTGAAGCAATACATAAATTAGCAAGGGCAAGACTTTGTGCCCCCCATCCACTACAATACGCTATTCCTGTAGCTCTTCTAAATGATAATAGCTATCTAAAGGAAGTCTTACCTATTTTAAGAAGGAGGAGAGATTTAGTCGTTGAAGGTTTAAATAGCATTCCTAAAATCTCGTGTGTTAAACCATTAGGTGCTTTTTATGCTTTCCCCAAAATAGAAATTCCTAATATACATGACCTTGAATTTGTAAAAAGACTTATTTTAGAAGAAGGTGTAGTGGTGGTGCATGGGAGCGGTTTTGGCCAATTAATTGGAGCTAATCATTTTCGGATAATTTTTCTTCCAGAGGAACATATTCTCATTGAAGCTATACACAGAATAGAAAGATTTGTAAAAAAACTCTGCACCTAATGCGCATACCTTCTGTACATGAATTAAAAGAAAAATTAGCTAAGTTTTACCCTCAATATCCTTTCTCTTTTTTTACAGAACCAGCAAGAAAGGTTTCTCAAATGCTAAGAGAAAAAATACTTAAAGGAGAAATCCAAGAAATTAGGGAAGATGAATTAGAAATATTTCTTAAATCAGCTTTTAATGAGTATCTATCACCCTCTTTAAAAAGGGTAATTAATGGCACTGGAGTAATCGTTCATACAAACTTGGGAAGAGCCCCACTTTCTAAAGAGGCAATAACTGAAATTATTGAAATTGCACAATGTTATTCCAATTTAGAATTGGACTTAAAATCAGGAAAAAGAGGAAGTAGATATGTACATGTAGAAGAGTTATTGCTTGAATTAACAGGAGCTGAAGCTGCTCTTGTAGTTAATAATAATGCTTCTGCAGTGCTAATAGCTTTAAATACCTTGGCAAAGGATAGAGAAGTTATTGTCTCAAGAGGTGAATTAATAGAGATTGGAGGCTCCTTTAGAATTCCTGATGTTATGAAATGGGCTGGCTGCATCTTAAAAGAAGTTGGCACAACTAATAAAACTCATTTATATGACTATGAGAAAGCTATTTGCGAGCAAACAGCACTTATACTAAAAGTTCACAAAAGCAATTATGCGATAGTAGGCTTTACAAAGGAAGTTTCCACGCAAGAATTAGTCTCTTTAGCTCATAGCCGAGGTCTACCTGTGATGGAAGATTTAGGAAGTGGTTGTTTTATAGATTTTTCTAAATATGGCTTAATGAAGGAACCCACAGTTCAAGAAGTAATAAAAGCAGGTGTTGATGTGGCTACCTTTTCTGGAGATAAACTTTTAGGTGGGCCCCAAGCAGGAATTATTTTAGGAAAAAAAGAATACATTGAAAAAATCCGTAAAAACCCTCTAAATAGAGCTATAAGGATTGATAAGCTGACTTTAGCTGGTCTTGAAGCTACCCTTAGACTCTATAGAGACGAAGCTTTAGCAATAGAAAAAATTCCTGTATTAAAAATGATCCTTATGAAGCCTGTGGAATTAAAAAGAAAAGCTCAAAAATTATTTAAGCTTCTCAAGTTTATCAACTCCTTTGGGTTTGAAATAGGCATTGTAAATACTGTAAGCAAAACCGGAGGTGGAGCCTTGCCTCTTCTTAACCTAAACTCATACGGAATAGCTATAAAAAGCTCAAAGTTCTCGCCTCAGGCCTTGCAAGAAAAACTAAGAAAAGCTTCCCCACCCATTATAGCTTTGGTTGAAGAAGATGCAGTAGTAATAGATGTGCGCTGCCTCTTTGAGGAAGATTTCATATTTATTAAAAACTTCTTTTTAAACCTACAAAATGAACTTCTTAAGTCCACCTAAAGCAGAAAAACTTATCCCCTTTCTTAAAGTTTACTTTGCAAATAAATATCATCTTACATTTGATGAAAACATTACACCTTTTCAAGCAAGTACAGAAGATCTTTTGCAAAATTATCCTCAATTCATAGGAACTCTTTTTTTAGAAAGATACTTACTTGAAAACTATAAAAATACCTATTATTCAAAAAACCTTTTAGAAAAACTTACGGAAATACAGGAAATACCAGGCTACCTTATAAAATTTAAAAAAAGACCTTCATCTAACTTTATTTTTTTTAAATTAGATAATCTATATTTTTATCCTCTTTTTTTTGGAGAGATAAAAGAACTTTTTATTAACTTATGGAACAGCGGAGAGGAGTTTTATGCCCTTTTTATAAAATTAAACAAAGAAGAAAATTACAACCGATTAAAGGAACTTCTAAAGCTCACTAATAAATTTCATTTTACAAGAATTTCTCATAAAGCAAAAGAAGAAGTTTCCGACCTTTTTGAATTATATGGCAAGTACTCTGCCAGGTCTTGGGAAAATAAACTTAAAAAAAATAATTTGCTTTTAATCACTACTTTTAAAGAGGCAAACTTTGGAACCTTTCTAAAACCTATGTTTTCTTTTCAAGGGAAAAGGTTTAATTTTTATATCTATAAAGAAGAGGACTTAGAGAGTGTTAAAATCCGATTGAAAAAAGAAGCTTTTCCATGTGGGCTAATTACCAGTGAGATTTTAAGGGAATTTATATTTTCTAATATCAATCCTTTTCTTTTAGGAATTGCCACATTAGAACACGCAAGGCGTGCCAATAAATCCTTTCACATTCTTGATAAATTTACTCTTCATGTGCTGGCAGACTTATTTTACGAGTGGGAAGATTTAGGTTCTGCACTTAAATTTTATCAGCTTGCTAAACCCTACACTCTTCAACCCATTGAGTTAATCCTAAGTGAAGCCTCTGTGTATTATTTATTAGGAAATTTGGATAAGGCTGAACAAACACTTAAAGCAAAACTTTGTGGTTGCCTAAAGGAAGATCCAAGAATTCACTACAATTTAGCAACTATTTATCAACAGAAGGGTGCAGAAGATCAAGTAGAATATCATCTTTTTAAAGCCTATCTTTTAGATAAAGAAAATGCTCTTTTTAGAAAAAGATTGCTTGATTTTCTATGGGAAAAAGAAAGATTTGAAGAAATAGAAAAT